>JBKPJP010000001.1:0-4338 GCA_046730735.1 Acidobacteriota bacterium
ACGTGCCCTCGACCATGATAATAATGTCCGACAACGCAGGCAGATACGCGCCGCCGGCGATGCATGGTCCCATCACCGCCGAGATCTGCGGCACTTTCAAATAGCGACGCATGATCGAGTTGTAATAAAAGATTCGCGAAGCACCGTACTGCCCCGGAAAAACTCCGCCTTGATAAGGAAGATTCACGCCTGCCGAATCGACCAGATATACGATCGGCACACGCGAACGCATCGCAATCTCCTGCGCGCGCAGGATCTTCTTGATCGTCTCAGGCCACCACGAACCGGCTTTGACTGTCGCATCGTTTGCAACGACGACAACTTCCCTGCCCTCGACCTTCCCGACTACTGTAACCACGCCCGCACCCGGAGCGCCGCCATCATACTGGTCATAGGCGACGAGCAGTCCGATCTCCTGCGCGTAAGCGTCTTTGTCGAGCAGTAACTCGATCCGTTCGCGGGCAGTGAGTTTTCCCTGCTGGTGCTGTCGATCGATCTTGTCCGGACCACCACCAAGACGAAGCTTCGCTTCAAGTGTCTGGAGTTGATCGGTGAGTTCGCGTAAGCGCGTGGATTGTTTGGTGCCCGTACCGGTATCAGACTTTTTCATTAGCTTTTTGTTGTCAGGTTCTATCGTTGTTGCCAGATCGCGCGCAGCAAAGTGTTTGCATCAGTTGAAGAAGGAATGCCCTCGAGGATCGCAATTCGTGAACCGCGCAATTCCAACGCCACTACACCGCTCGACGTCTGCCATTCAAAACGCTCACCTGTGTTTTTAATTTCTTTTGCATCTGCATATCTCTTGCCGGTGCGTTTAGCATACGCGTCGAAAAACTCCTTCGCGTCGCTCACAGTGTCCCACGATGTCAACTGTGCGATGAAGACCTCGCCCGGCTTCGACGTCTCATAAAGCGCGAAACGATCACCGGCCCAACCGGCCGCTGCCTGCTTCGACTCAACCGCGTCATTCAAATACTCATCGAGCACGAGGTAATAACCCCACTCGCCGTTTACATCGTAATCGATGCGCTTCCAGGATGGACCAAGAAAACTCTTGAATTCCGGCAAGGCGATCTTCTGCGGCGCTTCGTAAGCGAAGTACTTGTCAGCGTGAAGAATCTGCTCGCTCGACTGCGGCAATTTATTAAACGCACCGGACACCATCTGCCAACCGCCGCGCTTGTAGAGTTGTGTAGCCCATGCAGAGCCTTCTTCATACGGAAACAGTAACGACTCACGCAACGCGCGTGGCGCCTGTTTAAACTGCTCGGTGGCCAACTCCTGCGAACCGAGACTCTTGATGAATGCGAGCGCCACTAAAGGATTCTTGGCCATGTAGAGCGTCATCGCGAGTGTCGCATCGCCTTCGATAAGCGCGTGCGCGGCGAGTTCGGCGTCGGAGTCACCCTTGGGCCAATTCTCAAAGCGCTTGAGATTGAAGTGTTGATCCTGAAGGGCATGGGTAAGCTCGTGGGCCATCACGGGCTTCTGGCCTTCCAGTTCGATCCAGTCTGCAAGATAAAACTGCTGTGCTTTTGGATCGTAGTAACCGGCGACCTGCTCGGTTAATAACTTGATCAAAAAAGGACGATAGGCAAAGTTCTGCGGCGCAAGGCCAAACGACTTGAGCACCATTTCCGCGGCATGCATCTCCTCGGGGGTCGTCTCGTCGTCGAGGTTGCGGATGATCATGCGCTCGATGTCCGCGCGAGTCTGGGCTCCGCTTTTGACACTCTTCAGTATCGAGAGCTCTCGCAATTCGCTGGTTTCTTTGAGCACCGCGGCGGTAGTGGAAACGATGGCTGCGTTCTGGGCCGTGCCGGCGGCGCCCGTCTGGGCATGGCCAAGTGGCGAAAAGCTGCCGGTGCAAAGGCAGAACAGTGTTAAAAGGGCCAGGCCGGCGCTAATTTTCTTTGACATAATTGGTCTTTCACTCTTATAGTCCGCTAAACGTTTACAGTTTGAACCTGGATCGGGAAATCATTTCCTTCTCGCTTATGAGTTCGGAAGGCTTTGCTCAGATGACAAGCCCTGCCCCTGACGATGTATTCGGCGTTTGGCACGAAACAGTCTTACGTGTGCGTTATGCCGAAACGGACAAGATGGGCATTGTTTATTATGCCAACTATTTGGTCTGGTTCGAAATCGGCAGGACTGACTATTGCCGTGCGCGCGGTTTTTCTTACCGTGACATGGAACAGAACGAAGATGCTTTTTTGGTAGTCGCGGAGGCCTACTGTCGCTACAAAGCCGCGGCTTATTACGACGACGAACTAATAGTTCGTACACACATTACGGAATTACGTAAACGGTCGCTGCGCTTTGGCTACGAGATTGTGCGTGCATCCAACGGACAAGTCGTCGCCGAAGGCGAAACGGGACACGTGGTTACTGACTCCAACGGGCGCGTACGTTCGTTTCCGGAAGGATACGCGCAAAGATTACTCTCACCTCCGATCGTCAAACCTCATTCCGGATCAGTGGTGCCCACCGAGACCGCACCTGAATAGGTCCCATTCTTTTCGCCACAACTGATCGCTCGACGGTGTTACAGATTCAGAGCCCAGCTATTTCTTTGTAACTTTTTCAAGGTTCGGTCGTTTTAACTTTAGAGCCGGTGACGATCCCCGGACAAATTGAAAGCCTCGTTGCTACTTGCGATAGCAACGAGGCTGTATGACAACACAAGTTCGATCGCCTCGCGGCGCTCAAAGTTGCATCATCGACGCCCCGCATCTTAGCGCACACGAGGGACGAGCTTCAACCAGGAGGGTCTACCATGTGTCGCTGTGCGCTCTTGTTCGCAGTTGTCTCCCTCTGTCTTCCCTCGACCGTGTACTCCCAAACACGAACGCCGGAAGCTGCAGTCAATCACTTCAACAACGCCAACAAGAAAACTGGTAAAGGCGATCTTGACGGCGCGATCGAAGAGTACACCCGGGCCATCCGCCTGAGCTCTCATCTTGACCCCAACACTTCGAATCGACGATTGGGAAACTCATTCGATGACTATTCAAGCGAAGGCATCACGGTCATCGATCCCTTTACAGCCAACGCCTACAACAATCGATGCCTGGTCCGCTATAAGAAGAAAGATCTCAAGGGAGCGGTCGAAGATTGTGATCAGGCACTCCGTATCAGGCCCGGACTTGCGAGCGCATATCTGAATCGGGCCGCCGCACTACGCGAATTGGGAGAGCACGAATCTGCTCTCAAGGATCTCGATCGCGCAATCGCCATCGATAAAGACTTCTACGAAGCGTTCAGTAATCGCGGCAGTCTCAAGCTTGATCTGGGTGACTTTAAAGGCGCCCTCGCGGATTTAAACCGGTCCATTGAACTCAACGATCACATCGCGGCGTCTTATTACCACCGTGGCTACACGCACATCGAGTTGAAGAAGTTTGACCTCGCCGTGGCCGACTTCGAGCGCGCCGTGCGTCTGGAACCCCGCCTGGCATGGGCCTATCAGGGGCGTGGTACCGCGCTGATGCAAACGGGAAAGATGGACCAGGCAGTCGCGGACTTCTCGCGCGCAATCGAACTCGATCCGCAGCTATGCTGGGCGTACTACAATCGCGGGCTTGCGCGCGTTTATCTCGGCAACGAAAGCGAAGCGCAAAAGGATTTCGATGAGTTCCTGAAATTGCGGCCCGATGAAAAAGCTCAACTCGATGCAAAAATTGATCTGGCGAGAGAGTTACGGCAGCAGCACAAACCGCTTGAATAACTGTTAGCCACAAAAAGGCACAAGAGGCACATAAAAGAATTTCTTTGCCTCTTGTGCCTTTTGTGGCTCTATTGATTGTGGCTGAGGTTTAGTCGCTCGATGTTTCGAGCCCGGCCTGTGGCTTCGTCGATATCGAGGACGACCGCACAGATTTTTACATCACCACTTGAATGCTCGGCTCGGCGCGCGGTCACGGAAGTAAAACGTGCGAGCACGTCAGCCTTATTCATACCGATAACGCCCGCATAACTTCCAGTCATACCGAGATCCGTTAAGTACGCAGTGCCGCCCGGCAGGATTCTTTCATCCGCAGTCTGTATGTGAGTGTGCGTGCCGCAAACTGCAGACACACGACCGTCGAGATGCCAACCCATCGCTACTTTCTCCGACGTAGCTTCCGCATGCACGTCGACAATGCGCACCGTCGTTTCCGGCGGCAACGACGCAAGCACACTATCGATGATGCGAAATGGATCGTCGGAAGGCGGCATAAAAACTCGGCCCATCACGTTCATCACGGCAACATGTGCGCCGTTCACCTGGCCCGCCCAGTAGCCGCTGCCCGGAGTGTTCGGTGGGTAGTTCGCGGGACGAAGGAGACGCGGCTG
>JBKPJP010000002.1:0-6620 GCA_046730735.1 Acidobacteriota bacterium
CGAACGGTGTGCGCAGCTCGTGTGAGACGTTGGAAACAAAGTCAGACTTCAAACGCGCTAGCGCTACCTGCTTATTCACGCTGCGATACGTCAGCACCAAACCACCAATCATCAACACCGACAACACGCCGAGAATCGCAAAGCTCTGCACCGCCCATCGATGAGCGATCGCGTGTGCCGTTGTGCCCTGAAACTTTACGCCTAGCGCGAGACCGCGAAAAGCGTTGTCGAGGTTGAGCGAAACTTCGGGCTTGCCACCATTCCAACCCGAAGACATTGCAAACGGCCGCTCAGGTTCCGAGTGCAGGCCATCAGCCGGATAAACAAGCATGGCCAGGCGCTGGTCCTCGGGTTCGTTTGCTTCCTGTGGATCATCAGAAAGTTTTTGTGAAGTGGACTCCTTCAACATCTGCGGAAAAAAGTTTTGCTTCAAATACTCCGGATCAAAACTCACCGCTCCCAACACCGCTCGATCCCTGGCGAGTTGAGGAAAAGCGAATATGGCCGTCGTGTTGTAAACAGGACCATTAGGACCTTCCACCTCGCCGCTGTACCACATGATCGGCTTGGGTTTCTTGCATAGCGTTTCCACAATGTGCGGACCGTCAAGACTAAACCAGCCGTTGTACATCCTGTCTAAACTGGCGACCTCTCTTTCGTTCGCCTGCGCGCGTTGCTGCTGGACTATCAGTCCTTTTTTCGCATCGAAAAAAACCACGTGCGAGAACCACGGGCTCTTCGCCAAAAGAAGATCAAACTTTCTTCTCTTCTCATCGTCCGAGTCGGCTTCAGAGGGAAAAGCGTTTTCGGCTTGTTCCGTTAGTTCGTAAGCCTTGACGCTGATCTTTTGCGCCGAGTTCGAAAGCAGGTACTGAAAGTCACGATGGATCAGTGCTTCGAATTGTTTACCGCGCTGGATCGATTTGACGTGTTGATAGTTGACGTAGATCAGCGTCAACGCCGGCAACACCACGGCCAAACCGAGCGTAAGAATGAGCCGGAAACGAGTGTTGGCTTCTCTTCTGGACTTCATTGCAGGGCAGAGGATACGCCCGGACACACCGCGCTATGTCAAGGCGAGGTAAAAATTTGTTAAGAGTTGTGAATTCCGCGTCAGTCCCGTGTAAATCCGTGCGTATTTTACGCCAAACTCGGTTATATTATCGCCCCAATGGAGTCTACCGTGAGACATTTGACGACCGAAGAACTCGAAGCCGCATTGGACCATCTGCGCCAGGCGCCCAAAGATGAAGGCGTTATAGAGTTGATTGTACGGCGACCGGAAGAGGACCTGCGTGAAGTGCTTGACGAAGCGGAGCTCGATATAAACCTCGGCCTGATTGGCGACAACTGGATAGTACGCGGCAGCAGTAAAACTCCCGACGGATCCGCACATCCGGAAATGCAGATCAACATCATGAACTCGCGCGTCACCGCGCTCGTTGCCCAGGAACGTGAACGCTGGCCGCTCGCAGGCGATCAACTTTACATCGACATGGATCTGGGCAGAGAAAACTTACCCGCCGGATCGCGTATCGCAGTTGGCTCAGCAGTGTTGGAAGTCAGCCCACTGCCGCACACAGGATGTAAGAAGTTTGTGGCACGCTTCGGTGCTGAGGCAATGCAGTTTGTGAATTCGGAATTAGGAAAAGCACTCTGCCTGCGCGGCATCAATGCGAAAGTCGTTCAGGGCGGCACAGTGAAGGTTGGTCAAACCGCGAAAAAAATCTAGCCACAAAAAGCACAAAAGTCACAAAACAGATTCCTAAGTGTATTTGTCTCTCTGTCCGAGCAGTGAATCTTTTGTGCCTTATGTGCCTCTTGTGGCTAATCCTTACAAGTTGCAGAGAGTAGGAACAGGAAAGCTGGAGGTGTGCTGCTCCGCCTTCCTGTTCCTGCTCCTGCTCACGCGGCTCTCTGCCGCGAATGTCGGCCTTCCGCAAACTCCTCGATCATCTTCTTATTGAACGCGGGTATATCGGCAGGCTTCCTGCTTGTTATTAAGCCGTTATCTACAACAACCTCTCGATCAACCCAATGCGCGCCGGCATTAATCAAGTCGTTCTTCAACGACGGCCATGAAGTGATCGTCTTTCCTTTAACTACTTCGGAATCGATCAATGTCCATGGCGCATGACAGATCGCAGCCACCGGTTTTCCGGTTACAAAGAATCCATCGATGAATTCAACTGCTCTTACCATCATTCTTAATTGATCGGGATTTCTCACGCCTCCCGGCAATAACAATGCGTCGTAATCATCAGAACGGGCCCGGCTCAAGGGCATATCGACCTTAAATGAATCTGCCTTCTCGTCGTGGTTCCAACCCTGCACTTCACCATCGGCGGGAGAAACAATCTCCGTCGTTGCTCCTGCTTCTTCCAAAGCCTTCTTCGGTTCCGTTAACTCCACCTGTTCAAAACCATCGGCCACCAGAATGGCCACCTTCTTCCCCTTTAACTTCATCTCCATGAGGCGTCCTCCTTGCTCTCACCCTGAAACTTGCCGCGGGGCTATTGGCCACTTCGTGGAGTGCAGCGACCCGCCGTACATATCAGCGGATTCGAAGCGTGGGCAAGTCGCCGCACTCCACGTGCCCTGCTCTGTCTGGCAGACTTTAGTTAAGCAACATAGGGGCCGCCAACTCTTAGTCAAAAAGCCTCAATGTAATATAGCGTACAGATCTCAGGCAGGCTGGAACATGGCCGGAAACGTAGCGAACTCCGACAGGACTGTCCGTACTTGCTACTACTTAGACGACTCTCGTTTTCCACCGACCACGTCGAAAGACGAGGGCGCTGACGACTGCGAGCGTCGAGAAGGCTATCGTGATGGCAGTAAAAACACCTTCAGGACCCATGCCGAATTTGACGCTGAGGATATATCCGAGCGGAATTTCCCATAGCCAAAACACAAACAGGTTGATGATCGTCGGTGTCCAGGTGTCGCCGGCGCCATTAAACGACTGTCCGAGCACCATACCGTAGGCATAAAACAGAAATCCGTAAGCGACGATGCGGAGACAGTCCACACCGTAGTGAGCGACTTCCGGCGAGGGATTGTAGAGCGCGATGATCTGGGGAGCGAAAAAGACAAAGATCAGTCCCACTATCCCAAGAAAGATCATGTTGTAGAAACCGGCTTTCCAGACCGCGCGTTCCGCACGTTCCGGATTTCGCGCTCCGAGTGCCTGACCGACCATCGTCGCGGCTGCATTGGCCATACCCCACGACGGCAGGAGAGCAAACAGGATCACGCGAATACCGAGTGTGTAGCCGGCGACGGCATTGCTGCCGAAACTCGAGATGATGCGCACGAGCCCGATCCAGCTCGCCATACCGATGAAGACTTGAAACGTTCCCGTGGCCGAGAGCCGGATGAGGCGTGCAATGATCGACGGCTCAATTCGCACATGAGACGCACGAATGTTAACGCGACTGCCGGAACGAATGAGACGGCTGAATGCGTACAGCGCGCCGGTACCTCTGCCGATATTCGTCGCGATAGCAGCGCCGACTAGTCCCAACTTTGGAAACGGTCCTAGGCCGAAGATCAAACACGGTCCGAGGAGTATGTTGATCCAGTTGGCCAGCCATAACGTGCGCATCGCTATTGCTGCGTCGCCCGCTCCCCTGAAGATCGCGTTGATCATGAACAGCATGACGACCGTCATGTTGCCTGCGAGCATGATGCGAGTGAACGAAGAACCCTGCTCAACTACCCACGGCGATCCACCCATGAACCGCAGGAACGTTGGCGCAAGCGAAGCGCCGATGACGCCGATGACTATCGACACCATCAACGCCAACGCAATCGCCTGTACGGCCGAACGCGCTGCGCCTTCAGGATTCTGTTCGCCGATGCGACGCGCGATCATCGCCATCGCGCCAATGCTCAAGCCGATCGCAAGCGCGTACACGAGAGTCATCAATGATTCGGTGAGGCCGACTGTCGCCACAGCATCAGTGGGGTTGCTGAGATGCGAGACCCAGTAGATATCGACTACGGCAAAGACACTCTCCATGATCATTTCGAGGACCATGGGTATCGCGAGCAAAAGGATCGCGCGTCCGATCGGGCCGGTCGTGTAGTTTCGATGAGACCCGCGAATCGATTCCTTTACGGCAGACCACAGGCTTTGCGAGTCTTCCTGGGGAATGGAGACTGACTCTTCCATAATGTCTTATCCGTGAATGTCCGCGTAATCCGCGGCTAAAAACTAACGGCCGTAATCATCCTGAAGCCGAACGATGTCGTCTTCGCCGAGATAATTTCCTCGCTGCACTTCTATGAAAACGAGATCCGTGTCGCCGGGGTTCTCAACTCGATGAGCGGCGCCGATGGGAATGTCGATCGCTTCACCGGCCTGCACGAAAATCTCTTCGCCGTCGCGAGTGACCTTTGCAGTTCCTTCAACTATGAACCAGTGTTCCGCGCGCTGTGAGTGTTTCTGATAACTGAGTCTTTGACCGGGCAACACTTCGATCCGTTTCACCTTGAAGTTGCGATCCTCTTCGAGCACGGTGTAGCTGCCCCACGGCCGGCGATCAAACTCTCGCATAAGCTCCTCCTCGAACGGGGGAACGTACTTCATTGAACGCCAAAACACAAAGGCCCAAAATGGGCCTCTGTGTTCTTTCGGTTTGTGGTTGAGTTTAGGAGTTGGCTTTCAACGTCATAAAGATCACGTTGTTCCGTCTCTTGACCAGAACCAGGGCCGGCTTGGCGCCCGACCGCTGAATTGCGGTGCTGAACTCTGTGACAGTTTTTACCGGCTGGCGATTTACTTCCTGAATCAAGTCACCTTGCCGAATGCCTGCGTTTGCAGCGCTGCCTGACGGATCGACTCGCGTAACGAGCAAGCCCTGATCGTCAGCATCGAGTCCATAACGCGTGGCTGTTTCCGCGGTCAGCGGTTGGACAGTCAGTCCAAACTTCGTGTTTCCAGTGTCACCATTCTTGCTGGTGTCTTCACTGTCGCCCTCGGGTCGCTCCCGATCGGGAAGTTCCGCCAATGCGACCTGGAAGTTCTGATCACGGCCGTTGCGAAGCGCGGTGACTTCAACACTCGACCCCGGAGGCATGCTGGCCACGAGGTTTCGCAGGCTGTTGTTGTCAATCACCGGCTGTTTGTTGATAGCGGTGATGACGTCTCCGCGTTTGATACCGGCTTTCTCAGCCGGGCCACCGCTTGCAACCGAGGTCACAATCGCGCCTCGCGCTGCGGGCAGGTTCATACTCGACGCCAGATCCGAATCAATCGATTGAATCGTCACGCCGAGCATGCCGCGATGGACTTTCCCGGTTTTCAACAACTGGTCCATCACAGCTTTGGCCATGTTCGAAGGAATCGCGAAGCCGATACCGATGTTGCCGCCCGATGGCGACAGGATTTGCGAGTTGATGCCGATCAGTTCGCCGTTCGTGTTCACGAGCGCGCCGCCGGAGTTGCCACGGTTGATGGCGGCGTCAGTCTGGAGGAAGTCTTCAAAACTGCCGTCGCTGAGACCGGTTGCGCGGCCTTTTGCACTCACGATACCCGAAGTAACGGTTTGTCCGATGCCGAGCGGGTTACCGAGTGCGAGGACAAAATCGCCGACGCGAACCTTGTCGGAATCGCCGAGGGAAAGCGTCGGCAAGTCTTTCGCATCAATCTTCAACACAGCAAGGTCGCTCGGCGGGTCGGAACCCACGAGTTTGGCGGTGAAGGTGCGATTGTCAGTCAGTTCGACCTTGATTTCGAGGGCGCCGTCAACTACGTGATGGTTGGTAAGAATATAACCATCAGCATTGACGATGACTCCCGAACCGACGCCCTGCACGCGCTGTGGCGGCTGCTGTAGCTGCGGCATTCGGTCGCCGAAAAATTCCCGGAAATTCGGGTCGTCCATGAAGGGAAACTGTTGGGCTGGTCGCGAACGCTCGGTGGACCGGATAGTCACGACGGCGGGTGAGACCCTGCTGACAAGCTCGGCATAGGATGTCTGCACGCCGGCGAAACTCGTCGCAGCCGGCGCCGGCGGGGTGGATCCGGTGGGCGTCAGGCTCATCAATTTGCTCTGCCCGCTGCACGATGCGAACGCAAACACAACCAAAAACAAACTTAAAAAAATGTGCAGTCGCGAAACTGCTCCTCTGTAGGATTTACTCACGTCTCTCATGCCAATATCTCCAATTATTAATGTTCCTTTGCTTATTAAGTGTGAAGTTTGGATTCATACAGGCGCTTTTCGGTTTACCGGCGCAGCGGGGGCAAGCCCCTCTTCCCGACTTGTTCGGAATGCCAGCCGTCTAAATCTCATGAAATGAAGAAACCATGAGAATAGAACAAGTCAGGAAGAGGGGCTTGCCCCCGCGCGTAGTTGCTTTGTGCCCGACGCGCCTGTGTTATACTCCGCGCGTCAAAACGCCAGCAATTCCGCAGCCTGTACGCCGTTTCGCCCCCGATTTTCCAAACAACACACGGCAGTAGTTCGAGGTAAAGCACTGGTGCACGGGATAGAAATCTCCAACGGCCACGACGACAACTCCGTTCTTATCGTCAACGACGAGCCCGATCAATTAACTTTGATGGGCAGCCTGTTGCGTAAAGCGGGTTATTCAGTTCTGACCGCCGAAGA
>JBKPJP010000003.1:0-6763 GCA_046730735.1 Acidobacteriota bacterium
CCTTTGCGCTTTCCAGTCTTGTCGTAATAAGTGAGTCTAGCGATGTACTCTGTGCGGCTACCGCGGTTCCGTCGTTGAATGCTGCTCGAGTAATTTTTCATGTTGCCTCCGGTACGTATTCACGGCTCGTGCCACAGACTCCAAGAAAAATTGCGGGACAAATTGCGGGACAAGCGTGCCGGGGAGGGCAAGGTTTCTAATTTCCTTAGGAAAATGGTGCCCCCGGCGCGATTCCAACGCGCGACCTCTCGCTTAGGAGGCGAGCGCTCTATGCAGCTGAGCTACGGGAGCACAGGTGAGAATCGTAAAGGGTGATGAGGGAAACGTAAAGCCGGCTCAGGATTGATACTTGATCAAGGACCTCACGTCATAGCCGGTTAACTTCTCGCGGCCCGGAAGGAATTCGAGCTCGACGACGAACACAAGCCCCACAACTTTCCCACCAAGCTGCTCCACCAGATCAACGACAGCGCGCGCGGTGCCGCCGGTCGCGAGTAGATCGTCGGCGATGATTACGCGATGCCCGTCGCCGACTGCGTCACGATGGATCTGAAGCGTGTCCTGGCCGTACTCGAGATCATACGAAAGAGAAGCACACTCGGCCGGCAACTTTCCGGGCTTGCGCACCGGCACGAAGCCAGCGCCGAGGTGGTACGCGAGCGCCGGCGCAAAGATGAAACCACGCGCTTCGATTCCGATTACCGAGTGAATCTTCTCACCCTCAAACTCCGAAGCGAGGGCATCAACCGTATCGCGCAGCCCTTCGGGATGCTTCAACAAAGTCGTGATGTCATAAAAATTGATGCCGGGCTTGGGGAAATCCGGCACTTCGCGAATCAACGATTTTAGATGGTCCATCTTCCTCTTTATCTCTCAATTCGAAACGCAGAATATGAGCCTGTCGGCTCCAGAACTATCTCTTCCACGTGGTCCACTACAGCCCACTGCGGCCCGGTCACCAGGTCGTGCTTGAAAGCCTCAACACTGTTTGCCGGTCCTTCGGCAAGTGCCTCGACTGTGCCATCCGAACAGTTGCGCACGTAACCTACAATCTGATGCCGCGCCGCCGCTCGTTGCGCAAAGAAGCGATAACCTACCCCTTGCACTTCACCCCGAATTGAAAACTTCCTCGCTACTTGCACTTAACCAGCTCGCCCTCTTTCCCCTGCTCCAAAGTAAACGTCTCCGGTTCGAAACCATCGAGCTTCAGCGTGAGCGTCATCTTGTTACCTTCGATCGAACCCGTGTATGTGGCCGGCTGTCCTTCGCGACTCTCGTCTGCGCGTGTCGGTCCGCCGCGCTCCATTCGATGAGTACCGCGCAGCTCAAAATTACCCGCACCATCGACTAATAACGGACCTTTAATCACACCTGTTGCACAATCGTATTCAATGTCCGCCGACTTCGTACCGACCTTCATGCTGATGTGCTGTCCGCCCCACAAGCCCGTGGAAATAACTCGCATTTTTTGGATCCCTGCCGCTGCTGAAATCATCAACAGCATCAAGACAACTGGAACGCCGATGCTCTTTCGTCTTAACATATCGCCGCATTGTAGGCAGCGAGAAACTTTCTTTCAACTCATCACGTAATACGCCAACTGCGGGTGAGAACGATCTTCATCCAAAATCTGCGTAGCTCAATCTGATTTTTCGGGGTTTGGTCACGCGACCAGACCCCGATCTCTACTTATTTCAAAGTGAGGACTCCAAATGCGACGCTTACTCGTGACGTGCCTGACAGCACTGATGCTGATAGCCAACGTCTCCACATTCTCCAACGCCAGACCGGCTAAACCACTCAACATTCCGGTGGTCTATTACAAACTTCCGAACGGCCTCAAGGTCGTGATCTCTGAAGATCACATCGCACCAGTGGTCGAGGTCGCTGTCTATTACAACGTCGGTTTCCGGCTCGAACCGAAAGGCCGCACCGGCTTCGCGCACCTCTTCGAACACATGATGTTCCAGGGTTCCGCGAACGTGAAGAAGTTTGACCACGTAAAATACGTTGAAGCAAACGGCGGCAACGCAAACGGCCACACGGACTTTGATTACACAAACTACTACCAAACGCTGCCCAGCAATCGCGTGGAGCTCGGGCTCTGGCTCGAGTCGGATCGCATGCGTTCACTCGACATCAGCGAAGAGAATTTGAAGAACCAGCAGGCGGTAGTGAGTGAAGAGGTTCGCGTCAACGTGCTGAACCAGCCTTATCAGTTTTTCGAGTGGATCAGTCTCTGGCAGAACGCGTTCACCAACTGGAACAACTCACATAACGGCTACGGCGAGTTATCGGAAATCAACGCGGCGACGATCGAAGACGTGCGGAGTTTCTTCAAGACTTACTACGCGCCGAACAACGCGGTGCTGACTGTCGTGGGCGACGTGGATGCAAACGAAGTAAAGAAGATGGTCGAGAAACACTTCGCAAACATTCCGTCACAACCCGCTCCGCCTCGTGCCGATCTGACTGAGCCGCCACAGACGAAAGAAAAACGAGTTTCGCAGATTGACAAGCTCGCAAACCTGCCGGCGCTCGCCACCGGCTATCATCTGCCGCCGCAGAACTCGCCTGACTTTCCGGCAATGGCGTTGCTGGTCCAAATTCTTCAGAACGGCGAGAGCTCGCGTTGGTACCAGCGACTCGTCAAAGAGAAAGAGTTGACTCTTGATCTCAGTGGCGGACTCAACTACTTCGGCAACGAGTTTGACTACACTGGTCCAATGATCATGACCACGCGCACCACATACAAACCCGGCCACACCGCCGATGAAGTAATTAAAGAGATGGACGCGGTGATTGCCGATATCACTTCCAAAGGTGTGACTGAAAAAGAACTGGCCGACGCCAAGATCCAATATCGTTCAAACTTCTACAGCCAGATCGAGTCGAGCTTTGGCAAGGCGCATCTGCTCTCGGCGCTCGCACTCTTCCGCGACGAGCCACAACAGATCAATTCGTTGTTAACACCCTTCGAGAACGTTACGGCCGCGCAGGTCAAAGCCGCCGCCGCAAAATATCTGGTCGCGACGAATCGCACCGTGATCGACCGCGTTCCCGAAGCCAAAGCGCAACCAAAGACGGGCCAGTAAGGACCATGAAAGGGACCAGCATGAAAACCATACTTGCGATACTACTGTTAGCAACTACTGCATTCGCACAACAGAAAACCCCACCCGGGCCCGGACCAGCGAGGCCTTTGAATCTCCCGAAGATTACGGAAAAGAAACTCGCCAATGGCTTGACTGTGATCCTCGCGCCGCTGCCCAACGTTCCCAAGATCTCCGCGATACTGACTTTCCGCTCAGCAACGACGGCCAGCGATCGCGACGCTCATCCCGGCATCGCACAGATTGCCGCGGGAGTTGCCAACGAAGGCACTGACACTCGCACCAGTAAACAGATCAAGGAAGAGCTACGCTCGATTGGAGGCACACTCGGGCTCGGCAGCGACGCTGACTCGACCACGATGACTGCCTCATCGCTCTCGGAGTTCTCGCCACGACTTTTTGACCTGATGAGCGACGTGGCCCAACATCCATCGTTTCCGGAAGCCGAAGTGAAGCTGGCCCAGGAAAATACGATCCAGCAGATTCGCGCGGGGCGCGCCAATCCGAGTTTTCTCGTTAACGAACGTTTCCAGAAAGCAGTCTTCGGAAATCATCCGTACAGTTTCGTCGTACCTGACGAGAAGTCGATCAGCGCGCTGACGAGAAACGATCTGCGCGCGTTTGTGACGAAGTTCTATATTCCCAACGCCGCACATCTGATCGTCGTCGGCGACATCGACGTCGACAAAACGTTCGCGGAGATCGAGAAGGCTTTTGGCAGTTGGAAGAGTGGCACCGTGCCGCCGGATGAGAATCCCGCCGTTCCAACCAGAGATAAACGACAGATCTATTTTGTTAACCGGCCGGGATCGATCCAGTCGGCGATCTACGTCGGCAATGTCAGTATTCCACGTAAAGACAAAGACTACTTCGCGATCCGAACGGCCAGCACGATCTACGGCGGCTCGTTCTATTCACGATTGACGAAGAACATCCGTGAGACGAAAGGTTATACTTATTCACCCTTCAGCTCTTCAAACACACTCGCGAAGAGCGGATCGTTTTTGGCAGGCGCGTTCGTGCGCAACGAAGTGACTGGTCCAACGTTGCTCGAGATCTTCTACGAGCTGGATCGCATGCGCGTGCTGCCGGTTACTGACGAGGAGCTGAATGCCGCGAAGGAATTCAGCACCGGGAATTTTTCAGTCGAGCTGGCCAGCCAGTTTGGGCTCGCGGGCCGTATCAACACGATCTACACCTACGATCTCGATAAGAACTTCATCAACGACTTTCGTCCGAAGATTGAAGGACTAACAACCGCGGACATTCAGCGGGTGGCGGCGAAATACTTCGACACGTATCACGCAGCGGTTGTGATTGTTGGCGACTGGGAAAAGGTGAAAGATCAGGTCACGCCGTTTGGTGATGTGACGATGTATGACGCAGAGGGAAATGTCGTAACGAAGTAAAATACGTGTCCACAGATTACGCAGATTTATTTCTGTGTAATCTGTGGATTACGACACCAGCCACGTCAGGTAACTTGAAACCTGCCCGATCATAATAGCTAACCACTGCTAAAGAGCCATTTACAGGTTTTACACCGGTCCCACAACGCATCAACTTTCGGTCATCGTGCTAAGCCCTCAAGCAAAATGATTCCTCTGCGATCTCTGCGGTCCTCTGCGTCGAGTAAGCTCTTTAACGCAGAGGTCGCAGAGGACCGCAGAGATCGCAGAGGAATCAATGTGACTTTCGCGTAACCGAATTTAGCCCAACCTGATTAGTCTTCGGTCAACTCAACAGATCGCATTGCGGAATTTTGTCTATAGAACTTTTCTGGCACCACGATTGCTCATAGGCCCACCGTGCTCCTTCTACCTGGACCACCAAAAAACTTCTTGGACCATGATGATGGGAATGAGCAAAGCTAATTCAAAGACGATGGATTCCGCCGCGTTGAAGAGCGGCATCGGCTCCGGTCAAAACGTCTCAGGCATCCACGAATTCTAGTCTCTCACCCCGCACAACAGGCCCCTTAAAGGGCCGCAAAAAGGCACAAAAGGCCCAGAAATATCTTTTGTGCCTTTTAACCCCATTCAAGCCACATCGTGGTAAAGTTTCACGCAAAGACGCGAAGGAAGACGCAAAGGCGCAGTTTCTTCTTTGCGACTTTGCGGCTTTGCTTTGCGCCTTTGCGTGAAACTTATCGGACCCACTCAAATGACAAACATACTTCGATTTGTAATTCCTGCGGTGCTGATTATTCAGTCAGCAAGCGTATTGCGACAACCTATGCTCGTGTTGAAAGACTGTGATGTCCAGGGAGTTCAGGGCAAAGCAAAGTGCGGCACGCTCGAAGTCTACGAAGATCGCGCTGCGCGAAAAAGCCGCAAGATCAACCTGAACATCATCGTTCTGCCGGCTACGAGTGCACAACGCGAACCCGATCCACTCTTCTATTTCGCCGGTGGTCCAGGTTCGGCCGCGACTGAAGATGCGCCCGGCATCGCGCGAATCTTCGCGAAGATTCGTGAGCATCGCGATCTCGTCTTCGTGGATCAGCGCGGCACCGGCGGCTCAAATCCGCTCAACTGCGATTTCTATAACGCCAACGATCTACAGTCGTATCTCGGCTATTTCTTTCCACTCGAAGACATCCGCAAGTGCCGCACGCAACTCGAGCCCAAAGCCGATCTGAAACTCTACACCACCACGATCGCGATGGACGACATCGACGACGCTCGTGCCGCGCTCGGCTACGATCGCATCAACCTCTTCGGCGGCTCTTACGGAACGCGCGCAGCGTTGACCTACCTGAAACGTCATTCGCAGCACGTGCGCGCCGCGATACTGCAAGGCGTCTCGCCGGCAAACCAGTTAATGCCGAGGGACTTCCCGCAACACACCGAACGTGCCCTGCAGGGAGTTCTCTCCGAATGCGTCGCGGACCAGCAGTGCAACAGCGCGTTTCCAAACGTGAAAGCCGAAGCGCAGGCAGTGCTTGCGCAACTCATCAAGGGACCAGTCGAAGTCGAAGTTCAAAAGCCGCGCTCGTCTGAACGCGTCAAAGTCAAACTGTCGCGCGATCTCGCGGCGGAAGCGATTCGTTACATGATGTATAGCCCTCCGGCTGCTGCTCAAGTGCCGCTAACTATACATCTCGCTGCGCAAGGCAATTTTGTTCCTTTGACGCAGGCTGCTATCCGATATCGCAAGTTCCTCGTGGGTACCGGAAGCAATGGCATGTATCTCTCCGTCACCTGTGCCGAGGATCTGCCGTGGATCAAACCCGGTGAAGGAGAACGAATGGGGGCCAACACGTTTCTCGGCGATTACCGTTTGCGCCAGCAGAGAGAAGCGTGTGCGCTCTGGCCGCGTGGAGAAGTTAGACGTGATTACGCTGCGCCAGTCCGTGCGGATGTGCCTATCTTGATACTGACGGGAGAATGGGACCCGGTGACTCCGCCCTCAAATGGTGACGCGATCGCGAAGGGCTTGAAGAACAGTCTTCACATCGTCGTGCCACACGGCGCACACGGACTCGGCGGTCTCGAGAACATCGACTGCATCCAGCGTCTCACCGCTGATTTTGTCGAGCGTGGAACGGCTAAAAATCTCGATACGAGTTGTGTGAAGACGATCCGGCGGAAAGGATTTGCGTTGAAGTTATGAGCCACGGATTACACGGAAGAAGACCGGATTTTATC
>JBKPJP010000004.1:0-2816 GCA_046730735.1 Acidobacteriota bacterium
CTGCCTTGCCTTCATCGTTAGCCTCATCATCACCTCCAGTGCCTGTCAAACACTGGAGGGAAACACACTCTATTTCGAGTGGGTTTTTAAATGAGGCAACGAATGCCATTTGGAGTGGGTTTTTGATGAGTCAATTCGTAGCATTGACTTTTCGTTATCTCAGGCCTAAGGTTTCTGCGTCTCTTTTCAACTGAATTCTCACCAGTGACCCTGCGTTTTCAGGAGGTGGGCCATGCCTGCAAAGAAAGCTGATCGAGCCGCTTCAAAACCTGCGAGACCGAGAGCCGAGGCTTCCAAGGCGCGTCTGAAGTCTGTCAGCGACAACAGTTCTGAGATAGTCAAAGAAGCTGCGCTACTGCTTGACGACGAACTCGCTGCCGGAATCCTTGCCGCGAAGCAGGTGCAGAAACGCTTCCAGGCCGAGCGTCGTGTCGACCCCGCGGATTTCAGAGAAGCAGTGCAACAGCTACAGACGCACGCGCATGAAGTTGTGAATCAGTTCAGCAACAAGATCTCCGAAGCCAGTTCTCGCGAGAACGTGGAACTGTTGCAGCGCCTGGTAAACAACAGTCACGACCTTCTCGATCTGACTGTAGAACTACTCAACACGGGCGCAGAGCTCGCCGACCAGTTAGCCCAATCTCCAACGCTGCAAAAAAAGAATGCGAAGCCAAAGCAGGACAACCGCTCCGGTCAGTAGGTTCTTCGAGCAGACATTAACGCGTTACCAAAAGCTTACTTATAAAGCAATGCTCGGGATCGTTCCTGCCGATGGGCCTTCTTATCTCTACGACCTGGTGTCTGTGTATCCGCGTCGAGCGGGCAAGGGGTTGCGCGCCGCTCTCTGTCTCGCGATTTGCAAAGCGCTCGGCGGCAGCGAACAGCAGGTGCTGAACTCCGCGGCGGCAATTGAACTGTTTCATACCGCGTTCCTCATACACGACGATATTCAGGACGGAAGTGAACGGCGGCGCGGTGGTCCAACTCTTCATCAAACATACGGTGTCGGGATCAGTGTGAACGTTGGGAATGCGGCGAACCTGATGGCGATGCAGCGTCTGATAGCAAATCGTTCGCGGCTGGGCGCGCTTACAACCTGGCGCATCATGGCGGAGACTGAAGAGATGCTGCGGCAATCCCTCGAGGGGCAGGCAATCGAGTTGGGCTGGATCAGGGATAACGTTTGCGAGCTTACGACTAAAGATTACCTACGCATGTGTTTGAAGAAGACGTCGTGGTACTCGTTTATTTATCCTTTAAGAGTTGGCGCCATCATCGCGAAGGGCGCTGATATCGAGCGGCTGAGTTACGTCAGGTTTGGTTGGTATCTGGGTGCTGCGTTCCAGATCCAGGATGACATTTTGAACCTGACGGGAAGCTATCATCTCTATGGCAAAGAGATCGCGGGAGATCTGTGGGAAGGCAAGCGAACATTGATGTTGCTTCACCTGCTGCAACATAGTGCGCCGCGACAGCGCGCTGCGATCGAGCGTTTTCTGGCTAAGCCGCGAAGCGAGCGAACAGGCGCGGAGGTTAAGTGGCTCCTGGACTTGATGGTTCGCGCCGATAGCATCAACTTTGCACGTCGCAAATCTCAACAACTCGCCGGAGCAGCGTTTCTCGAGGCGCTTACTGCTTTGCGAGAAGTTCCCGACTCAGAAGCGAGGCGATTTATTCTGGAGATGGTGTTGTATGTCGTCCGCCGCAATCGCTAAGCGGATATGCTCTTTGCACAAATCGAAGATGCCACGGGCTTGTCCCGTGGAGTCTCATGCTCGTCGCTACACACCCTCTTGAATCACCTTTTTAGATGCCATGGGCTTGCCCCATGGAGCTTCACGTTTGCTGCTATCTAGCTGGGAACGTGAACCTCCACGGGGCAAGCCCGTGGCATCCAGGCCTGACAACTAACGGAATCGGGTGTTGCAACCAGCGTGAACCTCCACGGGACAAGCCCGTGGCATCTAAAACAGTCTGAGATTGACGCCGATGTCGGCGTCGCACGGTTGGACCAGATGTTCGTCGTCGATTTTCGTATCGTTGACATCACGACTCACGCGATGGCTGGTCATCTCCGAAGCAGGGAAGGGGGTGAGCAGACTCTTCGCTTCGGGGGCGCGTCCAGTTAGCCATAGATCGTACGACTCGGCTCCGAGGATTACCGGCATGCGATGATGAATCTCCGCCAGTAGTTCGTTAGCTGTCGTAGTAATGATCGCGCATGACGTGATCACACTGCCCTGGGTTTTCCAGTTGTCCCAAATACCCGCAAACGCGAAAGGCGCTCCATCCTTCATCTGGAAATAATAAGGCTGCGAGATCTTGCCGTTCCGCTCCCACTCGTAAAAACCGTCGGCGAAGATCAGGCAGCGTCGCTTTTGAAACGAGTCGCTGAAGCTCGCCTTGTCTTCGATCGTCTCGACGCGCGCGTTGATGATTCCTTTTGGCTGCTTGCTCCAGTAAGGAATTAACCCCCATTGCAGAAACGCGGCTTCGCGGTCCTCTCCGCGCTGCTGGATCGCCAGCACATTCTGACTCGGAGCAATGTTGTAGCGCGGGATTATCAGATCTTCATCGCGAAGATAATCCAGATGGGCGAGCTTTATCCGATTTGGATCCCTCAGTGTAAATCGTCCCCACATTCTTTATTTTGTTTACCATCGCCTGCTTAATTAAGTCCACTCAGTTTAGTAAACTTGCGCGACTGGCATGAATAAAGACGAGATACAGAAAGTGCTGCTGCGTCTGGCGCAGTAGTAAGCCGCAGATGAACGCAAATTAACGCGGATAGATCTTGAAGTCGATGCGAATAGTTG
>JBKPJP010000005.1:0-4632 GCA_046730735.1 Acidobacteriota bacterium
GGCTTGAGAACGTGAAAAAGCTTACTGAATAAAATCGGCTGGTCCTACTCGCCTCCTCGGACTTGTTGAAGTCTATAAGCCTGACGTCGGACTGCCTCCGAGACATTTCGATTCTGAGTCAGGCCGGCGAGATCCTTGGTCCTGATTCGGGGAAGAAGATTCATCGCGGTCGGAATGGGCGTGCGCGGATTGCGCGCGAGATTGTGAATAATCGGGTAAGACCGGGCCCAACTACGGTTGAGCGCGATAAGCCGCAGCACCTCGTCGGCAACGGTCCTCATCGACGCAATGTTCTCAACCTCCTGCTCCGTTACTCGCGGATTCTTCACCACGGCCGAACACACAACTTTATTTGAATCACGGATCAGAATGCTGCGCGCTTCGCGGTCGCCTTTCATGGCAAGTTTCATTCTGTCCTTGGTGTTCATGAACATGATGCGCCGAATCAGCGACACTCTCTCGGGATGGACCTCGCCCTTTTCGAGCTGTTCACTTTGAATCACACGCTGCACGTTTGCTGAAATCTCGGCCTCGCTTTCAAGGGGTAACTCTTCGAGACGTTCAGCCGGTAGCCATGAGTCGTCGAGATCGGCGTCCGAAACTTCAATATGCTGAGCAATGAGCCAGGCATCTTCGAAACTGAGTTCGCCGGCGGCTGAGGTCAACTCTGCTGTCTCGAAGAACTCAGCGGCAGCAGTTTGACCTCTCGCTCTCAACTCGTCCGCAATCTGTCGCGCACCGCGCTCTTTTTCAAAAAACTCTTTACGCGTCTCTCGCGCGCGTCTTTCGGCTTCACTGCTGCGCGCCGGATTACCGAGAATGGCGTCGATGATCTCCGGACAGCGAACGAGTCGCTGTTGGTTGATCGTGATTAGTTCTAACAGTGAACTGTTCGTCGTGACCGCAGCCAGCTTAGCGAGCGCTTGATCGGGAGTGCGGGTGTTGAGGATCGCCGCCTCGTAGACTTCCGGCTTTCCGTCCGCAATGGTCGCGAGGTAGAAGAGTACATTCGGTGCAGTTTCCTCTCCCGATGCGGCAATCAGAAGATCTTCGGGACTCTCGGCCTTTAGAGTCTCATCGGCAGCGGAGGCAATCTGCTCGTCATCGCTGGTGGTGAGTGCAACCAACACCTCGAGCAGATCGCTTTGCGGCAACGGCAACATTCCGCGCGCGGCTGCAAGACGTGCAGGTTGCGGAGCTTTGCCACTAATGATGGCCTGAACAACAGGATTTGTAGATGTGATTTCGGCGGTCAAATTTGAAAGGAATAGGTCCAATAGGAGTTATTGGACCTATTCTGCTTTAGGCATTAATGCCGTGGCACTTTTTATACTTCTTGCCTGAGCCACACGGGCACGGTTCGTTGCGCCCAACTTTCGGCTGGTCGCGCACAACCGTCTTTACTTTACCGTCTTCTTCACCGGCCGGAGCTGCGCCCTGGTTCGGACCAGTGAATTTCAACGAGGCTGGCCGTCGGGCCGCGCGACGTTGTTGCAAACTCTCAGGCGCTTGTTCCGAAACTACCTGGAGGTTGAACAACGATCGGATCGTCGTGGTGTCGATGCGATCGAGCATCTCCTGAAACAGGTCGAAACTCTGTTTCTTATACTCAACCAACGGATCTTTTTGGCCGTAACCAACCAGCCCGATGCCTTGTTTCAGGTGGTCCAACGACAGCAGGTGGTCCTTCCATTGCGCATCGATGATGTTGAGCATGATGATGCGCTCGTACGTGCGCATCGCTTCTGGTCCAATCTGCTCTTCCTTCGTCTGATATTTGACTTTGAGCCGTTCCCAGATCGTGTCGACAACTTCCTGCGATGACATATTCGGAATGTCGATGTTCTCGCTGTCCGCGTCGAAGTCGTAGATGGTCTTGATCTGGATCTTGTAGTTCTCAACGTCCCAGTCGTCCGGCGACACATCGGGATTGAGATATTGCCGCGTGATATCTGACAACAGGTCGTAAGCAACGCCCGCACTCGGCGGATCACCCATCAAGTACTCGCGTTGATCCGGCTCCTCCATCAACTGGCGGCGCAAACCATAAATCGTCTCGCGCTGCTTGTTCATGACGTCGTCGTATTCAAGCAGGTGTTTGCGAGCCTCGAAGTTTCGACCTTCAACTGACTTCTGCGCGGCGGCGATTCGCTTTGAAACCATTCCCGACTCAATCGCGACGCCTTTTTCCATGCCGAGACGCTGCATCAGCGCCTTGACCTTGTCGCCGGCAAAGATGCGCATCAGATCGTCTTCGAGCGACAGGAAGAACCGCGACGAACCGGGGTCTCCCTGACGACCGGCACGTCCGCGTAGCTGATTGTCGATGCGGCGCGACTCGTGACGTTCAGTGCCGAGGATGTGCAAGCCGCCGAGCGAGACCACTTCCTTGTGCTCCTCTTCGACAATCGCCTTCGCTTGAGCATAAGCAGTGCGCCACTGCTCCTCCGTAGCCTCGTCAGGATCGATCTCTTCTTTCTTCAAAAACTCACGCGCCATGAAATCAGGATTGCCGCCGAGAAGAATGTCAGTACCACGACCTGCCATGTTGGTCGCGATCGTCACTGAACCCTTCCGTCCCGCCTGCGCCACGATCTCCGCTTCGCGCTCGTGATACTTCGCGTTGAGCACGTTGTGCGGCACCTTCTCTTTCATCAGCCGCCGCGAGATGAGTTCGGAATTCTCAACGGAAACCGTACCGACCAGAGCCGGTTGGCCCTTTTCGTAGCACTCCTTGATTTCCTCGATCACTGCGTCCCACTTTTCCGGCAGCGTGCGATAAATCACGTCCGGAAAATCGGTACGAACCATCGGCATGTGAGTCGGGATCACAATTACGTCGAGCTTGTAAGTCGAGGCAAACTCGGCCGCTTCCGTTTCGGCGGTACCAGTCATGCCCGACAGCTTTTCGTAAAGCCGGAAATAGTTCTGGAGTGTGATGGTGGCTAGCGTCTGGTTTTCTTTTTCAATCTCGACGCCTTCTTTGGCTTCAACGGCCTGGTGCAGTCCGTCAGACCAACGACGACCTTTCATCAAACGACCGGTGAAGTCGTCGACGATGATCACTTCGCCATCCTGGACCACGTACTGGTGGTCTAACTTGTAAAGCGTGTGCGCTTTCAAAGCCTGCTCGACGCAGTGGAGCAACTCCATGTTCGACGGGTCGTACAGATTGCCGACGCCCAGCAGTCGCTCAGCTTTATCGACGCCTTCTTCAGTGAGCACCGCGGTGTGCGCCTTTTCATCGACGACGTAATCACCAGTCTTCTTGCCATCGACGTCTTCGCCCTTCTTCAGGTGGGGAATGATCGCGTCGGCGTTCTTGTACTTGTCAGTGGCTTCGTCTGATGGTCCGGAAATGATCAACGGCGTTCGAGCTTCGTCGATCAAAATCGAGTCGACCTCGTCGACGATCGCAAAATAGTGACCACGCTGCACGCACGTCGCGAGGTCGAACTTCATGTTGTCGCGGAGATAGTCAAAACCAAATTCGTTGTTCGTACCGTAAGTGATGTCCGCCGCGTAGGCGGTCTGGCGCTCGAAGTCGTCCATATCGTTCTGGATACAACCGACTTCAAGACCGAGGAAGCGATGGATCTGGCCCATCCACTCCGCGTCGCGCGATGCGAGATAGTCGTTCACAGTAATAACGTGAACGCCGCCGCGGCCGGTGAGCGCATTCAAGTAAGAAGGCAACGTGGCGACGAGCGTTTTACCCTCGCCCGTGCGCATCTCGGCGATCTTGCCCTGGTGCAGCACGATGCCGCCGATTAACTGCACGTCGAAGTGGCGCATGCCGGTCGTGCGGACACTCGCCTCGCGAACGACAGCAAAAGCCTCCGGCAAGATCTCATCGAGCACGACTCGTTCGCGACGCTTACGCTCTTCTTTGTCTTTCGTGTCGCCCACCGCGCGCTGCACACGTTCTTTGAACTCGGCGGTCTTCGCGCGCAGTTGGTCGTCGGACAAAGCTTTTACGGACGACTCCAGCGAGTTGATCTGCTGGACCAACGGTGCGATGGACTTCAAGAACCGCTGGTTGCTGCTGCCAAAAAGTTTAGTAAGGAATTTATCGAAACTCATACCTAATATGTAGCTCCACTTAAAGTCAGTTAATTTTAGTTTTTACGATTGTTTCACGCAAAGGCGCAAGGGAAGCAAAGTCGCAAAGAAGGTTCGTGCCGTTGCGCCTTTGCTATCTTTGCGCCTTCGCGTGAAACATGCTTCTTAAACCCCGGGCTCCAGTTGTTTCTTGATCATATCGACTACACTCTGCCGCGGCATCGAAAAGTTAACTACTACTCGCTTCCCGTCCGGCGTCGCATTAGTATTCTTCATCAACACTTCTTCATCTTTACCAGCCCGCGATCCCGCGCCGAAGTAGAGCAGGCTGTTGAGTGCTTTGGCGAGTGACTCCGCGCGTTGCGGCGACGACGTCTCCGACTCCACCGACGCCAGCACTTCTTTCTCACCCTGCTTCACTGTGATCTTCACTGTCGCGCCCGGATTGTCTGTGCTGATCGGCTTGAGATAGATCAGAAACCCGCTGTCGTTCAACGCTGCCACCATCTTGCCGAAAAGATCCACGAGGTTTTCATCGCCGGACTTTTTCGTGAAGCGCGGGTTCTTCAG
>JBKPJP010000006.1:0-13950 GCA_046730735.1 Acidobacteriota bacterium
CGGCGCGATCATCGCCGGTGGCAAAGGCACGGCCGCGGAAAAAATGAAAGCGCTCGAAGCGGCTGGGATACACGTTGTGAAGTCGCCGGCTGAAATCGGGCAGGCAATGAAGGAAGCACTCTAGCCACAAAAGGCACAAAAGGCACAGAACAGAACAATGTCTAATTTAACTTTCGGAATTATCAAGCCTGACGCAGTACGTGCGAATCACACGGGCTCAATTATCCAACGCATTCTCGACAGTGGTTTCAAGCTCCGTGGATTGAAGTTGATCCACATGACTCAGAAAGAAGCAGAAGGCTTCTACGCGGTCCATCGCGAGCGGCCTTTCTTCGGCGGTCTGACGGAATTCATGTCCAGTGCGCCATGTGTGGTGATGGCGCTCGAAAAAGAGGGCGCTGTTAAAGCCTGGCGCGATCTGATGGGCGCGACTGATCCGGCTAAGGCTGACGCAGGCACGCTGCGCAAAGAGTTCGGCGGGTCGGTCGGCGAGAACGCGGTTCACGGTTCTGATTCAGACGAAAACGCCGCCATCGAAATCTCTTACTTCTTCAGTCGCCTGGAACTCGTTTGAGATCGAATGAAGTACTGCCCGCAGTGCAAAAGACAGTTTGACGAACCATGGCTGAGTTTCTGCTCTGATGATGGCACGCCGCTGATTCAGGAGTTGACTCCGCCGATGGATCCCAACTGGGATCCGAGTATTCGCGAACCCAAACGCGAAACTAAAGTAGACACTCCTTCCGAACAGGAAACGCAGTGGTTGCCGCGACAACCGCCGATGCCGGGCGGGTGGGTTCCGCCCGATGAACGGCCGTCGATGAATCCGGCGGTATGGGAGCCGCCGCCTCCACCCCCATATCGACCAACTAATGCGCGACCGAGCCAGAGCCTGGCGCTGGCGTCCATGATTACGGCCATTGCCGGAATCGTGTTTGGGATGTGGTGTTTTGGTCCGCTGCCGGGGATTGCGGCCCTGGTCATGGGGCTCATGGCGCTGTCGCAGATCAAGAAAACGCCGGAGAAAGTTGGCGGAAAGCCCTTTGCCATGGCCGGGGTTATTATCGGAGGAATTACGGTCGTGTTTTATCTCTTTTTGTTTCTCTGGTTCTTACTGGCGCTCATCTTTGGATAATTGTGAGAACGGTGGTTAGAATCATCTTGAAATGAAACGCTGTTCCACCTGCAACCGGACTTTTACCGATCCTAACCTTCGTTTTTGCATCGACGATGGCACGCCGCTGACGGACGTCGAGCCTGACGACGACGCTACTGTCGTAACGCCACGCAACACTCAGGAAGACAATTGGAATACGGTGGCTTATCAACCGCCGCGTTCGTATGTGCCTGCGGGTGGCGAAGTGCGGAAGCGCAGGCGTGCGTGGCCGTGGATTGTCGGTCTTGCGGGCGCCTTTATTCTTGGGATCCTCGCGATCGGGATCGCGGCTTTTGTGCTGGCGCCACGAATTGCGCGACGAGTTGAGCAGGCTCAAAAGGACGTTAATAGAGAAGTTGCGCCGACCAGGAACTCAAACACGAACGCAACTGAACGCGTTGACGCGCCGGTTCCAACCGACCATGATCAGGTGTTGACGCAGTTAAAAGATATCGAGAACGAATGGACAGTTGCGAACCTCAATGCCGATAAGAAAAAACTCGATCGCATTCTCGCGGACGATTTTGTCGGCAAAGGTGAGGAAGGCGAACTGCAAAGCAAAGCCGATTACATCCGCACGATCGAGCGCGACACAGGCGTCGATAAGTGGGAGTTCAGCGATCTGAAGTTGATGCTGGCCGGTGATCGAGCGACGCTCAATGGCAAGATCACGTACTTTTTCGGGAATCGACAACGGACGTTTGAGTTTACTGACAAGTTTGTGTGGCGCGAAGGTCGTTGGCAGGCGACGGGCGCGGAAATCAAAGGTGCAGAAGATACAGGGACGAGCTTATAAATCCATGTCAATCATCACTGACGTAATTGAATCGACGAAAGCAATCATCCAGGGAATGGGTGTGACGTTGTCTTACATTCCGAAACGCAAATGGACGGTCGAGTATCCCGACGAACCGGTCACGATGCAGCCGCGTTACCGCGGGCAACACCTGCTGCATGTGGACGAGCTTGGGCGAGAGAAGTGCGTGGCCTGTTACCTGTGCGCGGCGGCTTGTCCGTCCGAATGCATTTACATCGTCGCCGCCGACGATCCGAGACCGCCCGAACAGCGCACCGGTGTCGACGAACGTTACGCCGCGGTTTACAACATTGATTACGGGCGTTGCATCTTCTGCGGGTATTGTGTCGAGGCGTGTCCGAAGGATGCGATTACACACGGCTACAACTTTGAATTGTCGGTTTACAGTCGTGCCGACCTTCTCAAGACCAAGGATGATTTACTGATCACGAAGCAGTTACAGTCGAAAAACTATCGCGTGGCTAGCTCACACGAAGACGTTGACTCGGAGTACAAAGAGGTCTAAGCAAATTGCCGATTGCCAATTGCCGATTGCCGATTTTTGATACATGCGGCTCGAGTTAAATCGGCAATCGGCAATTGGCAATCGGCAATAACATGCGTGAGTATCACAAACGCTGGGAGTTTGATCTCAAGTCAACTCCCGAAAGACTGTGGCCCTTCATCGCCGACACCAACAGGTTCAATCGCGACACAGGTGTGCCGCAAATCGAAGTAGATTCAACTGACAAGTCGCGCCGCCGCAACGCGCGTCGCAAAGTGCGACTCTCGCTTTACGGCTTGCCGGTCGAATGGGAAGAACAACCCTTCGAATGGGTTAAGCCGGTGCGCTTTGGTGTCGAACGTGTGTACAACAAAGGTCCGCTCTCGCGATTGCGAATGCGTGCCGAGTTACAACCACGGCCGCAAGGCGGGACGCACCTGATTTATGAGGTGTGGTCCACGCCGCGAAACATTCCCGGTGCGGTAGCGATACCGGTGCAACTGAACTTCGTGGTCGCGCGCCGGTTTCGCGACTCCATCCTGAAGTACGACGAGCTTGCCGCTCAGGGTGCGGCTCTTGAAACTGCTGAACCAAACACTTCACAGTCGTCATTCGATCTGCAGCGACTCACATCGCTCAAGCAAAAGCTAATCTCGGATCTCGAGACTCCGGAAAGTGTCGCGATCGCCGAACGTCTCGCTGACTTTCTCGAACGCGGCGACGACTTCGCCGTGGCGCGTATTCGCGCTTACAAACTCGCCGACGATTGGAAACTGCCGCGACGAGCAGTGCTCGAGGTTTGCCTGCGCGCGACGAGAATCGGTCTACTCGATTTTCAGTGGGATCTGTTGTGCCCGCTTTGTCGTGGACCGCAGGAGAGTGGCGGCTCGTTAAAAGACATTCAAAGCAACGTTCACTGCGACACCTGCAAGATCGATTTTACTGTCAACTTCGATCGCTACGTTGAATTGACGTTTCGACCAAACGCAGCGGTGAGACGTTTGCAAGTGGCGTCTTTTTGCATCGGCAGTCCGCATTGGACGCCGCACGTCGTCGCACAGCAACTCCTCCCGCCGGGAGATAAACGTGAGCTTTCGTTGCCGTTGGAAAGGGGAAACTATCGGCTGCGTGCCCATGAGCTTCCCGGTTCCCAGGACGTCACCGTCTCTGTCGATGGCGAACCTTCAGCCCAAGTCACGATCACGGGCAACGGTTGGAGTCAGGACACTCTGCATGTTAACGAGCAGTTCGCGCTGACGTTAAAGAATGAGACTGAAGCAGAACAACTCCTGATTCTCGAGCGTCTCGAGTGGAGCGATCAGGCCACGACAGCCGCTGAAGTAACTGCGCTGCAAATGTTTCGAGATCTTTTTGCAAGCGAAGCGCTGCGACCAGGGGAACAGATCTCAGTCGGAACGTTGACCGTGCTTTTCACTGACCTGCGTCATTCAACCCAACTCTATCGTCAAATCGGTGACGCAACTGCGTTTGGCCGCGTCATGAGCCACTTCGACGTTGTGAGGAAATCGATCGTCGAACACGATGGCGCGATTGTGAAGACGATCGGCGACGCGGTGATGGCCGTGTTTAGATCCGCAGCCGACGGCTTACTCGCAATGCTCGAAGTGCAGCGCGCCCTCGCCGAACCGGCTGACGGCAGCATACCGCTGCAACTCAAGGCCGGACTCAACACCGGGCCATGCATCGCCGTAACGCTGAACGATCGGCTCGACTATTTTGGTTCGACAGTCAACATGGCCGCCCGTCTCGAAGGTCTGTCGTGCGGCTCCGACGTGATAATCTCACGTTCCGTTTACGAAGATGCGAAGGTGCGTGAGTTGATAGAGTCAGAAGGTTTAGCCGCTGAAGAGTTTGATATGTTGTTGAAGGGTTTTGAGGACGAACGTTTCGAATTATGGAGGGTGAGTAGGCGCTGATGCCCGCCCTCCTGGCCGCGCAGGAAGTATCGAAGATCTATCAGATGGGCAGTAACAACGTTGCTGCTCTCGACAATGTGTCTCTCGAAATCAACGAAGGCGAGTTTGTCGCGATCCAGGGCACTTCGGGTTCCGGTAAATCAACTTTACTGAATATGCTTGGCGGTCTCGATCATCCGACACACGGTGAAGTGTTTTTTGCGTCGCGACCGCTGGGGCCGTTTACGAAGAAAGAGATGGCGCGTTACCGGCGTTTCTCGGTCGGCATGATCTTTCAGAACTTCAACCTCATTCCGACGATGAGTGCACGCGAGAACGTTTCGCTCGCGCTCGCGTTCGGCGGTTTGCGCGGGGTACAACGTCGCGAACGTTCGCGCGAGTTGCTGGCGCGTGTTGGTCTTGGCGATCGTCTCGAACACAAGCCTTCAGAACTTTCCGGTGGTGAGCAACAGCGCGTTGCGATCGCGCGTGCACTCGCCAACAATCCGAAAGTGTTGCTGGCGGACGAGCCCACCGGAAATCTCGATTCGATTCGTGCTCATGAGTTGCTCGGGTTGTTGCGCGAGATGGTGGACCACGATGCCCTCACGATTCTGATGGTCACGCACGATCAGGAGTTGGCGAATAGTTTTGCCGATCGAATCGTGTTCATGAAGGATGGAAGGATTGTTTGAGCATTCTCTGCGGCTCTCTGCGGTTCTCTGCGCTCTCTGCGTTAAAAGCGACCTCTAACGCAGAGAACGCAGAGATACGCAGAGATACGTGGAGAACCCGTATATTTTGGAGGATCCCATGCCCCAATCTGCTTCGCAAATGACGCTCGAGGCGCTTCGGTCGGTGCCGCTCTTTGCTTCGCTCGATGATGCGGCGGCCACCGAGTTGCGCGATCTGCTTTCGACTAAAACTGTGCCGCAGAACACGCGTCTCTTCCGGCAGGGCGATAAGGGTAATGCCATGTATCTCATCGAGAGCGGGCGCGTGCGCATCAGTATTCGCGACGATAATGACGCGGAACTCACGCTCGCCGAGTTGGCCCAGGGCGACTTCTTCGGTGAAATGTCGCTCATCGACGGCCGGCAGCGATCCGCCGATGCTCAAGTGATCGAAGACGCGAACCTCGCGATTCTTTCGCGCGACGCGTTTCTCGCGTTCGTCAGAACTAATCCTGACGTCGCCCTCGAGATGCTCGCCGCTTTAACCGATCGCCTGCGTCGCACTGACGAACTCCTCCGGTCGCGAGTCTCGCGCAACGTCAACGAGGAAGAAAAGGCGCGTTTGACGCTCGCGGATCGCGCTGCCGACTTGATCGCGGAGTTTGGCGGTAGCTGGAAGTTCATCGGCGTTTCGATCGCGCTGATCATCTTTTGGATCGTCTTCAACTCGATCATTCTCGTCCGGGGATTCGATCCGGCTCCGTATCAAATGTTGAACCTGGTGCTGGCCGTGATTGCCGGCATGCAGGCGCCGATCATCATGATGTCGCAGAACCGGCAGGGCGAGAAAGATCGCCTGCGCGCCGATCTCGATTACCAGGTGAACCTCAAAAACGAACTCTCGCTCGCTGAAGTGTTGCGTCGTTTGGATGTGCTCGAGAGTGAACGCTTGCCAAAATTGATCGACGACTTGAAAGCACAACACAAATGATCAAAGCCATCTTCTTCGACTTCAACGGCGTCATCATCGACGACGAAACAATTCAGATGAAGGCCTACCAGGAAGTGCTGCGCGGCCATGAGGTCGAGGTCACCGAGGAAGCGTATATGAGTGCGCTTGGCATGGACGACCGGACGTTTGTGAAGGCGATGTTTGAGCGTGCTAAGAAACCCTTGAGTGATTCTGTGATTGCCGCGGTGCAGGACGCAAAGACCGATCTACACCGGCAGATGATCGAAGTGCTGCCGCTGTTTCCGGGCGTGCTCACGTTTCTCAAAGCCGCGGCGCGTGAGTTTTCACTGGGGCTCGTAAGTATGGCCAACAAAGTCGAGGTTGGTTACGTGTTTGAGCGCGCGAACCTGACGCCGCTGTTCTCCGTAGTCGTTACTGCCGAGGATGCTTCAGTTTGTAAGCCGGCGCCGGATTGTTATCTCGCAGGGTTGTTGAAGTTGAACGACAAGCGACAGCACGAACGCAAACTGCCGTTGCTCGCGTCTGAGTGTTTGGCGATTGAAGACTCACCACCCGGAATTCAATCGGCGCGCGCCGCGGGCATGCGGACGTTGGGAATTACGAACACAGTTTCCGCGGATGCGCTGCGTGCTGCGGGCGCTGAGGTTGTGACTGCGAGTCTCGCTGATTGGACGGTTGATGCCGTCAAGCTGGTGTATTCGTAGTAGTTATGAGTTTTTTCGACATACTTCATCTCGCTCTCCGTAACCTGCGCCAGGCGAAGCTGCGCGCCATCCTCACGATGATGGGGGTCATCGTCGGCGTTGCCGTGATCGTGACGATGGTGTCGTTTGGGCTCGGCTTGCAGAGCAACATGCTCGCGCGTTTCAAAGCGCTCGACCTCTTCAACGAGATACAGGTCTTCGGTCGTGGTCTCAGCAATCTTGCCGGCCTCGAGCGCGGCTCCGGCCCGCGTCAGGAAGGCGACGGCCGGCGTCAACGTGCCGACAAAACACCGACCCGCATTCTCGACGATGCGGGCATAAAAGAGATCTCAGCCATCAACGGTGTTGCTTATGTCGAGCCAACCGTCAATTTCGGTGTTTATGTTCGTTCGAACGGGAAGCTGTTGAGCCAGTATGTTGGCGGCGCGAACATTCCCAACGCTTCCACACGTTTCCAGCATTTCGCTGCCGGCAAGATGATCTCGTCTCCGGCGGTTGCGGAAGCAGTCGTCTCCGAACGGTTCGTGCGCGACTTTGGTTACGGCACGCCTGCCGATGCGATCGGAAAAACTCTCGAACTGCTGGCGCCCCCGTCCGAGTCGTCTGAGAAGAAGAGCGAGTCTGACGAAGAGGAAGAGACTCCAAACTTCTTCGGGATACCGTTGGATGAGCCGGGCATCGATGAGTCGAGTCCGGGAATTGAGAGTCGAACGTTTCGTATTGCCGGTGTTCTCGGCACGGAAATAAAAGAGGGCGCGGGGCAGGGAGGCTTGCGCGGCATGATGCCGGGCGCGGGGATCTACATTCCGTTGCAGATGGCCCACGAGTGGAACACCACTCATCGTGGACCGATGAGCCAGGTGGCGTTGGCGCTCGCGCGTCGCGGCGGAAGTCTTGCCGAAGGTCAGACGGAAGGTTACGACACGGCGGTGGTGCGTGTTGCCGATCCGGTGCAGTTGACTGCGGTGCGACAGAAGCTCACGGAGCTCGGGTTCGGAAGTTTCTCGATCGTCGATGAATTGGACCAGATACGCACTGTGTTTCTGATCATCGATTCGGTGCTGGGTCTGCTCGGTGGTATTTCGTTACTGGTGGCATCGTTTGGAATTGCGAACACGATGATCATGTCGATCCTCGAACGCACGCGCGAGATTGGGATCATGAAGGCGATCGGCGCGGAAGATCGCGAGATCAAGTTGATCTTCTTCGTTGAAGCGGCGGTGATTGGTCTGGTGGGTGGCGTGATCGGGGTGTTGCTGGCGTGGGGAATCGACGGGCTGGCGAATCGGCTGGCGTATCGATTCGTTCTCAAACCACAAGGCGCATCGTTCATCGACTTCTTCGACCTGCCGCTTTATTTATCACTGGGGGCGATCGTCTTCGCGTTGGTGGTCTCGATCCTTGCAGCACTTTATCCCGCATCTCGCGCAGCACGTATAGACCCTGTGCGCGCCCTACGCCACGACTAGGTTTCACGCAAAGGCGCAAAGAAAGACGCAAAGGCCGCAAAGAAAAAGGATCTCCCTTTGCGCCTTTGCGTGAAACTCTTTCACCCGCTCAACGGTTTTCCGCAGCGATTACAAAACCGAGCGGCGCTGTCTCTCTGCGGCGCGCCGCATGATGGACAACTTTGACCAACCTTGAGATTCGCGCCGCACGCCGAACAGAAATCAGAGCCTGCGATGTTCGCGGCGCCGCACGTCCCGCAGCGTCCCGGCATCGGCGGCACGTACCCGCCTCCTTTGCGCGCGATGTGATCTTCGATTATCTTCCAGGTGTCTTCCGTAAGTTTGTATTGCCAGTAGGCGCCCAATGCCGCCAGTGCGAGCAGTGGCGGAAACACGAAAACAGCGCCGACAGCAGCTACAGCCGCCTTGTCGAACCACTTCTGCATTCCGATCTCCACCCGCGTACCCCCGGACTCAGGTGTGATCTTGATCGTGAGCGCTGAAGAGAGTCCGGTGAGATCTCTTAACATACTCGACTTGCGGGCCTGGATAACACTGGTGGTCGAAACCTGAAACGTCTGCACTTCATACTCGCTGTCAAAAACGTTGCGCAACTCAGCACTCAGCTTGGGAATATCGGCTTCAACACCTGGATAATATCTACTGTCCATCTATGACTAGCCTCCACTCTTCTAATATCGCTATGAAAACTATACTGACTCCGATTTTACTTGTCGTCATTACGCTATCTACTCCGCTTACGTTCGCACAGACTGCGATCGACGGTTTCAGTGCGGAGCGCGCTGCCGCCGAGCGTCGTTGGGAAGAACAATTTCGTGCTGTACCCGATCCAAAATCCGCACGCGAACACCTGCGGCGTCTCACGCTCGAGCCGCACATCGCCGGCACCAAAGAAGACTACGACACCGCGGTCTATGTTCGCGATCAATTGCGCAGTTATGGACTCGCGGCGGAGTTGAAGGAGTACGAAGTCTGGCTCAACTATCCAAACACGCCGACCGTGCTGGAACTGATCACCAATCGCCGCCAGAAACTGAATACGCACGAAGCTGTGGTGCCCGGCGATCCGACGTCGTCGAATCCAAAGATCACGCCGTTGTTCAATGGTTACAGCGCGAGCGGCGACGTCACTGGACCAGTAGTCTACGCAAACTACGGCTTGCCTCCTGACTACGAGGCTCTCAAGAAGGCCGGCGTCGACGTCAAAGGCAAGATCGTGATCGTGCGTTATGGCAACTCGTTTCGCGGCGTGAAGGCGAAAGTTGCGGAAGACCATGGCGCAGTGGGATGCATCATCTACTCCGATCCCGAAGACGACGGTTACATGCAGGGCGATGTTTACCCGAAAGGACCATGGCGTCCGGTCGCTTCGGGCCAACGTGGCTCAGTGCAATACCTCTTTGACTATCCCGGCGATCCTCTAACGCCCGGCCGTCCTGCGATTCCCGGCGAGACTCGTCTGAAACCGGAAGAGGCGACGAATCTCACGCGCATTCCCGTCCAGCCAATCGCGTACGACGTTGCCAGAACGATCCTGGGCCAACTCAAAGGACCAGTACGTCCGAGTGGCTTTCAAGGCGGATTGCCGTTTGCCTATCACGTCGGCGGCACTGGGGACGTGAAGGTTCGATTGAAGACGGACATGGATTACAAGAGCCGAAAGATCTGGGATGTCGTCACACGTATCGATGGCAACGAGGAAAAGGATCGTTGGGTAGTGCTCGGGAATCATCGTGACGCGTGGGTGTTTGGCGCGGTGGATCCAAATAGTGGTACGTCGGCGATGTTGGAATTGGGACGCGGTTTTGGTGAGTTGTTGAAACAGGGTTGGAAGCCGCGGCGCACGATCATACTTTGCAGTTGGGATGCGGAAGAGTATGGCCTTGTCGGTTCGACTGAGTGGGCCGAGGAGCTCGCAAAGGATCTGAAAGAGAAGGCTGTTGCTTATCTGAATCTCGATGCCGCGGTCTCAGGTGCAAACTTCGGAGCTTCGTCAGTTCCTTCGTTATGGAAACTGATGCGCGCCGCGACACGCGACGTGAAGGACCCGAAGACGGGCAAGAGCATCTATCAGCAGTGGCAGGATCGCGCGCGCGAAAATCGCCCGGAAACTGAACAAAACGCGGGTGAAGCGCGCATCGGAGCGCTGGGTTCGGGATCGGATTACACACCGTTTCTGCAACACCTTGGCGTGCCGTCCACTGATATGGGATTCGATGGTGATTACGGCGTCTATCACTCAGCTTACGATTCGTTTTACTGGATGGATCATTTCGGCGATCCGGGATTTCATTATCACGTTGCCGCCGCGCAACTCTGGGGTACGTTGGCGATGCGCTTGGCGGACGCTGATGGACTGTCGCTTGATTACACTGATTATGCTCACCAGGTTCGTGATTACTTCACGGAGGCGATGAAGCTCGCGCGCATTCGCAATCTCGCCGGCTCGTTGGATGAAAAGGCGATGACTTCAGCGCTCGATGATTTCGCGCGAGAGGCTGAGCGGGTTGAGAAGGCGCGGCTCGATGCGGTTCGCGATTCTGATCGCGCGAAGCTCGCAAAGATCAATGACGCGCTGGTCCGGGCGGAACGAGAGTTCATCGATCAGAGAGGTTTGCGCGGGCGCGCGTGGTACAAGCACCAGATCTACGCACCGGGTTTTTACACCGGCTACGCCGCACAGCCGTTGACCGACTTTCGTCAGGCGCTCGACGATCGGAATACCACGAATGCGAAGGAAGGCCTGGAGCGGATAGTTGAAGCAATCAAACGCGTGACGAGAACATTAAAAGCCGCAGATTAACGCGAATATACGCGGATTAATTCTTATCTTTCTTTGCTTTCTTCTCGACTTCGGGTGGGAGCTTTGTAGCGGCTTCCATGATCGATTGCACGCCTTCGTTCAGCTGCTCGAAACTCGCGATCTCGGCATCACTCTTCGCCTGCGCACTGAGCGGCTTTAACTGGGCCATGATCGAATTCGCCGACGCGGCCAGTTTTCGCAGTGACTTTGCGATCAGCGGACTTCGTTCGTCGTGCAGGCTCACGTCATCGATATTGTCTATTGCCGCGTCGATAATTCGCGCAATATCAGAAACCAGTTCCGCGCGCGAGCCGGTCGGCAGCTCGCCCCAACGCTCCGACTCTTTCTTCAGTAGCTTCGCGTTTGCTGCGGCCGAACCGTTGATGACAATCAGGCGACGCTCCGCAGCTCTGATGAAGACGTCGATCCGCTTGTCGAGGATTTGCGCCTCCTTTACGAGATCCACCTCTTGCGGTGTCAGGTAATCCCGCTGCGCCAGAGCCGTGTTTACAAATAACAGGGAGATGACAAACGTTAACAGGAGTCGAGTGATCATGGTTGATTCTCTTCGGGTTTTTCTTGCTTCTGCGGTTCGCGCACAACCGTGTGACCATAAAACGAGTTGAGCGCTTCGGTTCTACCATCACGCGCGAAGTCTTCCACCTTCTTGATCCACACTGCAAACTCGAGTGGCGTGGTCCGTCGCATCGCCGTTAAACGTGGACCATCAGCGCGCAGTGCCAGTTCGAGACGTTTGTAAAGATCGCGCGTCTTGTTGCTGTCGCGTTTGAAGGTGCTGAGAAACTGCAATGCGTTCTCGATCAGCGCCTGATACATGCCAACTTCGGTAGACGCTGCTTCGTAGTTTTCCCGCGAAGTGTGTTGTTCGGCATTCGTCAGATGGCCATCCGCGAATTCGATCGTTAACTTCAATCGCTTCTTTGGATCGTTCACCGCAGCGTCGAGTGCCGCACGTTCCTCTTTGACGATCATCTTGAACGGCGGCGGCGCGGTGAGTGGCGTTGGTTGCGGAGTTGGTTGTGATTCCTGCGCGTTGACCGCCGGCAAAAACACAAATGCCAGCAACAGCAGATGTGCTGCAACGACGATGTTGCGGTGTGCGATGCGAGTCATGCGCGGAATCTTCAGGGCTTTTTCTTTACGCCCTGTCCTAATTTAATTTGTCGCTGGAGCGAAGGCAGTCGCAGTTTGACTTTGTCGATCTCGAGTTGATTTGTCTTTGCGTCAGCAACTGACAAAAACTTTTCGTACGATGCGAGTGCTTGGGGGTATTCTCCAAGATAATCATGCGCAGTGGCAATAAAATAATGAGCTACTGCTGCGTCAGGCTTCTTTGTCAGGAGCCATTCATACTCTGGAATCGCCTCCTGATATCGCTTCGCCTCATACAACGCTATCGCGAGATTCGCGTGCGCCGCATAATTTTCGGGAGCCGCCCTAACGACTTGTTTGAGGATCTGTATGGCGTCCGCGAAACGACGCGCCTGGACCAGTGCCGCTCCATAACCGACCGCGTATTCGTGAGCGTCGGGTTGAATTTCAGCAGCGCGGCGATAGAAATCGAGTGAGCGAGCCGGATCGTCGGTACGATACGAAGCGCCGAGACGACCGAGCAGCATGGCGCTGCGTGGATTCTTTTCCAGTAGTTTTTCGAGTGCCTTGCGGGCAACGACCGGATCGCTGCTGTTTGCCGCCTCGATCTCTTCCGGAGTGCCGGCCACTCCGGAGCCGCCGTTGCCCGTGGGTTGTTGGACTTCGAGACCAGCGGCTTTCGCAGCCGCCGCGGCTTCGTCTGTTTTTCCCGCCTGTTGCAATGCATAAGCGAGACGCGACAGCACCGCTTTGTCGTCTGGCTTCAGTTTCGCGGCTGCTTTCAAATCCGTGATCGCGAGTTCGAAACTCTTTTCGTCAACGTAGAGATCGGAACGCTCTATGAGCGCCGCGAGATTCTGTGGCTCATCAGCGAGCACGTGGTCCAGAGTTGTTTTAGCGGCAGCCTTATCTCCGTTTGCCTTCTCGGCAATGGCGAGTCCGACCCACGCGGCACTAGGCGCTTCCGGGATAGCTGTCGCTCGTTTTGCCAGTTCGAGCGCGGACTTTGCATCACCCGCTCGCAGTTTGATTTCCGAAAGCAGTCGCAGCGCTAAACTTTCCTTGCTGTCGATCGCGAGTGCTTGCTGGAAAGATTGCTCGGCCTCTTTGTCGCGATTTTGCCGCATCAACAATGCGCCCAGCGCGGAATGTGGCAAAGCCCAGTTTTTCTTGTAAGAGATGGCCAGACGAAACGCAGCTTCCGCTTCAGGCAAACGTCCGAGCGAGGCGAGCGCGCTGCCGCGTTGAAACTCAGCTTCCGGAAACTCGGGCCGCACTTTCAGCGCTTGTTCGTAGAACCCGATTGCTCTTTCCAAATCCCCACGCGCATGCGCGCTCTGTCCGCGCTCAAACAAACGCACCGGATCGGCCGCATCGTCACCGAATGCTTCCTGGCTGTACGCAGCCGGACAGGCCGACAACAACGCGAGGCACGTAGCAGTCAGCAGCAAACTTTTCCAAAATGAGGCGTTCAAATCAGGCATCTTGAAGAACGATCCGGGGAGGTTTCGATGGTAGCACATCCTTTGCGTAATCTCTGCCACGCAACGCACAGATCCGTAGCTTTGATGCTGGTTGCGTTGCCATGATGCATGAGCTAACATGCGGGACACCGGATACATGAACGCGATTGCCAAGGAAGAACAACTGCGGGAGATTTTTCGTGAGTTGGAATCGGTCATCGTCGCTTACTCAGGCGGCGTCGACAGCAGTTATGTTGCTTATGTCGCGAATGCCGAACTAGGACCACGGGCAGTTTGTATAACCGGACAATCAGCCAGCTTGCCCGTCTTTCAGCGCGCCGAGATCGATCGCGTAGTTGAGAAATTCGGTTTTCAACA
>JBKPJP010000007.1:0-9649 GCA_046730735.1 Acidobacteriota bacterium
GGCGAGGAGATTCAATTTGGATTCCAAAAGAAGACAGCTAATCACCGGTATTTCACTGGCGGGTGCGGGAGTTTTGCTGAATGCGTGCCGCGCAAACTCAGGTCCGTCGGGAAGTGCGACGAATGAAAACACAAGGAACGAAGGACCAAAGCCGGGCGAGGAAGAAACGGTCGAGGTGACTGCGATCGAAGATTTAATGCGCGAGCATGGCATTCTGAGACGCGCGCTGCTGGTCTATCAGGAGTCGGCGGTCAGGTTGCGACAGGATGCGGCGTCGGTGCCGCCGGACGCGTTGGAGAAGGTGGCTAATCTGTTTCGTGTGTTCGGCGAGGATTACCACGAAAGGAAGCTCGAGGAGGTTTTTATTTTTCCGACCGTGAAGAAGTCGCCCGGAATAGCTGCCGGGTACGTTGACGTGCTGTCCGGGCAACACACGCGCGGGCGTGAGATTACTGACTACGTGTTGTCGATCACGCAGGCTGATCGGATTGCGTCGAGCAGTGTCGAGCCGCTGGCGAAAGCGTTGGAGTCGTTTGTGCGAATGTACGAGCATCACGCGGCGATTGAAGACACGGTGATATTTCCGGCGTGGAAGTCGGCTATTGGGCAGGCAGAGCTCGACGATCTGGGCGAGAAGTTTGAAGAGATCGAGCACGAGCAGTTTGGCGACGATGGGTACGAGACGGCGCTCAAACGGATGGAGGAAATTGAGAATAGTCTGGGATTGTCGAATCTCGACATGTTCACCGCGCCCTCACCACGAAAGTGAGTTTCACGCAAAGGCGCAAAGCCGCAAAGGTGAATTAAGTTCTTCTTTGCGTCTTTGCGTGAAATGGTTTTTCCATTACAATGCGCGCACCTACCAATTAACGGACACCCTCTAACCTTAACCTCTAACCTTAAGGAGTTGAACATGACTGTTATTGAATCCAGCGATGAGCCCAGCCAGGAAGAGCGTATTGCCAAACTACGCGCGGAGCTCGAGAAACTTGGCGGCAGCACGACCACACTCGAGTCAATGCCCGCCGACATGGAAGAAGAGTTTTTGCGGCACGTACTCGAATACGAAACTGCTGAGCCGATCAGTCTCATGACCTTACTCGAGAATTCCGGCATGCAAGTGCCGGCGCCTGACACGCTCGATAAAGACGCGCTCAAAGTCAAACTCAGGGAGCTGATCGAGCGCATGGCGTCGCTCGGTGCGTACCTCTTGCACACGAATCACCTTTCCGATCGCGAGCTCTATGATTACCTCTATAACGATGGACTGCGCGACCAGGCAGTGCTCTTTCCGGAGAATCCGAGTTACGCGTACATGATCGATCTCACGGGCAGTGGCAGCGATGAGGACAACCAGATCTATTTGAAGCACTACGCCGACGACGAACACCGGCGGCAGTGGGCGCACGACTGGCCCGACGATCCGCTACCGGAGCACGAGGATCCACCGTTCGATCGCGATCGCTTCCTGCCGCAGTCGCCGATAGGGTAAGAAAAGTTTCACGCAAAGGCGCAAAGTTTACGCAGAGACGCAAAGGTTAGATGTTTTTCTCTGCGCCTTTGCGTCCTCTTTGCGTCTTTGCGTGAAATTGCCTTTACGCAACGATCATCGTGCCGGTGCCTTTGTCTGTGAAGATCTCGGAGAGGAGTGCGTTACGATTGTTGCCGCTGATGATGTGCGCGCTGTGAACGCCGCGTTCCAGCAACACGGTAATACTCTGTAGCTTCGGAATCATCCCACCCGACGCTGCGCCACTACTAATTAGCTCGCCCACTTCGGCCGCCGTCAGCCGCGACAGCTTCGTCTGCGGATCGCCGGCGGTGAGGTAAATGCCGTCCACATCACTCAACAGAATCAACTTCTCAGCGTGAAGTTGAACCGCGATCTCAGCCGCAATCGTATCGGCATTGATATTGAAAACCATGCCCTCCGTATCCGCGCCGAGCGATGAAACTACCGGCAAGTACCCGTGGTCCAACAACATCGTCAACAGCCGCACGTTGATCTGGACCACATCGCCGACGTGTCCGAAATCCACTTTGTCTCGCACGCCGGTTTCGCGATTCAGTATCTCTTTCGGCGGCCGGCGTTTCGCTTGCACGATGTTGCCGTCCACGCCCGAGAGTCCGACAGCCTCGATGCCTCGCTGGCGCAATGCGGCGAGAATATCGGTATTGATCTTTCCCGCGAAGATCATCTTCGCCATCTCGAGTGTGGCGTCGTCAGTAACGCGTCTGCCTTCGATGATCGTCTGTTGGATCCCGAGTTTACTCGCGAGCTCGCTGAGCTGTTTGCCACCGCCGTGGACGACGCAGATCCGGATCCCGACCTGGTGCAGCAGCGCCAGTTCTTCGGCAAGCGAGGCCAGGTTTCCCCGCTCTTCAGTGACTTTGCCCGAGAGTTTGACGACAAACGTTTGTCCCTGGAACCGTTGAATGTAAGGTAACGCTTCGCGCAGCAGGTCCAGGCGTAGCTGATCGTCGACGATGGCTTTGGTTTCAAGCATGTCTCGCTAGCCTCCCAACAAACTTGCCATGATCGCCTTTTGCACGTGCAAACGATTTTCAGCTTCATCTATTACGACTGACGCGCTCGAGTCGATCACACCGTCAGTCACGATCACGTTCCGCCGCACGGGCAAACAGTGCATGAAGATCGCGTCCTTTGTGCGCGCCATTTTCTCTTCATCGACAATCCACTTGCCACGGTACTGTGCTCGCGTGGCGAGGTCTCGATCAGTATTACCGTAGAACTGTTTTGCGCCCCAACTCTTCGCGTAAATCACTTCGGCACCGGAGAACGCCTCGTCAATGTCATTCGTGATCTCGATATTTCCACCTGCTGCGCCGAGCAACTCTTCATCGAGCTCATAGCCTGGCGGATGTGCGATCACCAGATCGTGGCCCATCTGCGCGGCCGCGAGTGCAAAACTATTGGGCACTGCCATCGGCAACGCGTTGGGATGCCACGCCCAGGTGAGCACGACGCGCTTCCTGCCTGCGCCGAGCTTTTCGCGAATGGTCATCATGTCAGCCAGTGACTGGCAGGGATGATGCATCGCCGACTCGAGATTGATGATCGGCACCGAGGCGTAGCGCGCGAATGCATTCAATATCGGATCGGTGCGCTCCTCCTGCCAGTCTTTCAACGCCGCAAACGTTCGCACGCCAATCGCCACGCAATATCTTTCGAGCACGCGCACAAACTCCGCGACGTGTTCAGTCTTATCCACATCCATCACGGCGCCCGCGCGGTGTTCGAGTGTCCAGCTCGTGCCGCCGGGCTCGAGCATAACTGCGTTCCCGCCGAGCTCGTAAATCCCGACCTGCATCGACGCGCGCGTCCGCAGGCTGGGATTGAAGAAGACGAGCGCCACCGACCGGCCTGCGAGCGGCCGTGAGCGATCGTCGCCTCCCTTGAAACGCAAAGCAGATTCGATCAGTTGCTCGAGCTGCTCGCGCGACATTCCGATGGTGTTCAGCAAATGCATAGTAGTGCGTCTACAAACAGGTCTACGTGCTCTTTCTGCAAGCACAACGGTGGCAACAGTCGCAACACTTTCGGATTGCTCGACGTGCCGGTGATTATCTTGCGTTCGAGCAATGCCTGGTGAATGGATTGCACTTTGTCGTTGAACTCCACACCCAGCAGCAATCCGCGCCCGTGTACTGCGACTACTTGCTCGACCTCTCGCAAACGTTGTCGCAAATGTGCTTCAACTGTTTTCACGTTAGCGAGCATGCGATCGTTTTCTACTGCTTCGAGCGTCGCGGTGACCGCGGCCATTGCAAGCATGCCGCCGCCGAAGGTTGTGCCGAGATCGCCGTCTTTGATGTGTGAAGCGATCGCATCTGTGACGAGACACGCGCCGACCGGAACACCGCTGCCCAGAGCCTTTGCGAGCGTCACGATGTCGGGCACGACGCCATCACTACCCGCAAAAAACCACTCGCCCGTGCGTCCGATGCCTGTCTGCACTTCGTCGTAAATAAGCACGATGCCGCGTTCGTCGCATAACGTGCGAAGTTCACGATAAAAATCGGGTTGGGCCATACGGACGCCCGCCATCGACTGGATCGGCTCGAGCATGATCGCGGCGACTGATTCATCGGCGAGTTCGCGGACAGAGTCGATGTTGCCAAACTCGGCTTCGAGATGGCCGGGAACGTTAGGCTTTCCGATCTCGCGATACTTGCCGAGAAAAGAGGCGCTGATCGCATCGGCGGTGCGGCCGTGAAAGCCGCCCGTGAAGGTGATGATCTGTTCGCGTTTGGTCGCCATGCGCGCCATGCGCATCGCGTTCTCGTTGGCCTCGGTGCCGGAGTTGCAGAAGAATGCTTTAGTGAGCTTCTCGGGCGCGACCGAGACGAGTTTCTCCGCGGCGCGCGCGCGTGTGCTCGAGTAGACGAGGTTTGAGTAGAAGAGCAACTCGCCTGCCTGAGTGCGCAGGGCGTTGACGACGTGCGGGTGACAGTGACCCGTGCCGGCGACGGCGTGGCCGCCGTAGAGATCGAGATATTTGTCGCCGTCGCTGGTGTAGATCCAGACACCCTCGCCGCGCTCGGCGGCGATTGGCATCTTCTTGTACGTGGCGAGCTGAAATTGCTCTTCGCTCTCGAATACAGATTTCACGGATTGGGTCACGGATTTGTTCCTACCAGCTTCAGTCCCGTTGTTTCATCGAGACCGAACATTAGGTTCATGTTCTGCACAGCCTGACCGGCGGCGCCTTTAACGAGGTTATCGATCGCCGAGAAGATGACGACCTGTTGGCCGCGTGTCGCGAAGCCGATGTCGCAGAAGTTCGTCGTCTTCACCCAGTTGATGTCGGGCGAACCGTTCACGAGCCGGACAAAGAAGGAGTCGCGATAATAATCTGCGAACATAGCGCGCAACTCGTCTTCCTTGAGCTCGCGATTCGCTTCGGCGTAGATCGACGCGAAGATGCCGCGCGCAACAGGCAGTGAATGCGTCATGAAAATCAGCTCGTTGGTCCAGTCGCCGATGTGGTCCAGCTCCTGCTCGATCTCAGGAACGTGCTGGTGCGTGAACGGCTTGTATGCGTAGAACGAGGTCATGCGCTGCGGATGATGCGTATTCGCGGCGGCTTTGGCGCCTGAGCCTGACGAGCCGGTCTTCGCATCCACCACGATGCGTCCGTTCAGCAGGTGGTTTGCGACAAGAGGCGCGAGGCCGAGTAATGTCGCGGTTGCAAAGCAGCCGGGGTTCGCGATTAAGCGCGCGTTTCTGATTGCGTCGCGGTTGGTCTCAGTCAGGCCGTAAACAAACTCAGCCTGCGCGGCCATCGCGGTGTGCGGCTGTTTGTAATGTTTTTCGAAGACGCTCTGATTGCGTAGCCGGAAATCTCCGGACAGATCGATTGCTTTGATCCCTTTTGCCAGGCCCGGAACGATCTCCATGGCCTGCCCGTGCGGCAGCGCGAGAAAAACGCAATCCACATTCGCAGGCGTTTCAGCCGCACTAATAAAGCTGAGCTGAGTGAGACCATTCAGGTTGCGGTGAACTTCTCCGATCGGTTTCCCGGCTTGTTCGTTGGCAGTCACGAAGACGAGTTCAGCATTCGGGTGAAACAGGAGAATACGCAGCAACTCCGAGCCGCCGTAACCGGAGCCGCCAAAAATCCCGACGCGTATTTTAGATTGTGTAGCCATAGTAACTTCCTCTGCGGCCCTCTGCGATCCTCTGCGTCCTCTGCGTAACCGGGCGATTTAACGCAGAGGACGCAGAGGACCGCAGAGAGCCGCAGAGATCAAACTAAACAGTGACATTCATCTGCGTCGCCGCGACTTTCGCCATCACGAGTTCGAAGAGTGCGCCGCCTTCACGACGCGCGTTTGCCGCCGGCACGTTGAACTGCGTCTTGATGTACTCTTCGCCCATCTTCGAGTCAGTCACGGAGCCAGCGATGACGTCAACACCGACGCCGCGTTGCCGCAACAACTCAATCCCGCCCCACGCGCCGACATAGTCAGACGCACAAAACACGAGCGCGGCTGTGGCTTCGAGCAGTTCTGCATCGGCAAACACCGTCTCCACCGAGTAACCACCGAGAATTCCGTCGCCCAACTCGATCACGATCAGGTCCGGATTCACTTCATTCAGTCGCGCAATGATCGCTTTTGCGGTCGGCGCGAGATCCGCGACATCGACTGTAGAGGGCAACCCACAATCGAGAAAACTCGCAGTCGTCACCGCGCCATGGTCCGACATGTTCAACGTGTCGCGCAGGCACGCGACACCCGAAAGTTTGGCCGCCGCAACTCGCAAACCCGCACGCGTCGCCTGCTTGATCAATTCAGTCGCGGCGTAAGTCTTACCGCTGTTCATGCACGTACCCGCGATCATCACGATCGGTGCAGTCTCGCCGAGACTTGTGCGTGGTCGCAGTGCCGCGTCGGCGATATTCAAAACTCTGCCCGCCACGTCGCAGGCGAGACCAATCACTTCCAACTTGATGGCATCGCCGAGGCTCGAGTGATGTCCGGTGCAAAGACCAATCACGCCGCCCATGTTCAGGAGATGAAGCTCGTCGCCATTCTTCAGTCTCGGCGGCACCTCGCCGACGAAGCCTTTCAACGCCTTTCGTCGCCCGAGCACCCCAATCAAAAGGTCGCCCGGATTAATCTTCGCGAGCCTGCCGGTCGGCAGCTCGAGCATGTTGTAAGTGGCGCTATCGGTAAGCGCGCGAACCACAACAACGTCGCCGGCCTTAGTGGATTCAGCGTCTGACACGAGGGCGACGGTTTTCGTAAGTGCAAGCGGAGACGTTGCGGATCCGATCTTATCGACATCAATGACGTTAATCTCTGTCATCGTCCACCTCCCAATCTGAGTCGCAGCGCGTTTAGCTTGATAAAACCTTCCGCGTCACGCTGGTTGTAAACAGTGTCGGCTTCAAACGTTGCTACTTTTTCGTCGTAGAGTGAGTTCGGCGAGCGTCGCCCAACCACGATCGCGTTGCCGCGAAACAGTTTCAGGCGCACATCGCCATTCACGTTAAGCTGCGTTTCGTCGACCATTTTTCGCAGCAACTTAAACTCAGGCGCAAACCAAAAACCGTAGTAGATCGACTCGGCAAACTTTACCCCAAGCGAGTCGCGCAGATGGACCACTTCGCGATCGAGTGTGATCGACTCCAGCGCGCGATGAGCGGCCTGGAGGATCGTCACGCCGGGTGTTTCATAAACCCCGCGTGACTTCATTCCGACAAAACGATTCTCGACTATGTCAACGCGGCCGATGCCATGCTCACCGCCGATCTTGTTCAACGTCTCGAGCAGCGCGACTGGACCAAGTTCACGACCGTCGATCGCCACCGGCTCTCCTTTTGCGAAAGAGATCTCGACGTACTGTGCTTCCGCGCGCGCATTTTCCGGCGAGCGCGTCAGTTGAAAGATGTTCTCTGGCGCTTCGGCCCACGGATCTTCGAGAATGCCGCCCTCGTAAGAGATGTGCATCAGGTTCGCATCGGTCGAGTAAGGCTTCTCCGCAGTCGCGGCGACGGGAATCTTGTGTTCCTTCGCATATGCGATCAGGTCCATGCGTCCTTTAAAATCCCACTCACGCCAGGGAGCGATGACTTTGATGTCAGGCTGAAGCGCGTAGTACGTGAGCTCGAAGCGAACCTGATCGTTGCCTTTGCCGGTTGCTCCGTGCGCCACCGCGTCGGCGCCTTCCCGCTGCGCGATCTCGATCTGGCGTTTGGCGATGACGGGGCGGGCGAGTGAAGTGCCCATCAGGTAAACGCCTTCGTACACCGCGTTGGCCTTGACCGCGGTCCAGACGTAGTCGCGCACAAACTCTTCACGCAGATCTTCGACGTAGAGTTTTGACGCTCCCGTAGCGAGCGCTTTCTCTTTCAGTCCGGCCAACTCTGCACCCTGGCCCACGTCGGCGCAGTAACAAACAACTTCGCAGTTGTATTGTTCCTTCAACCAGCGGAGCATTACCGAGGTGTCAAGGCCACCGGAGTAAGCGAGAACAATTTTTCTAATTCGATCGGCGTTCATCAGTGTTCGTCAGCGGCTCCAAACATTTGCCAGATTTGCTTTAACGCCGTGCGCTGCGCTTTCGCGTCGCGTACGGCGATGAAGATCGTGTCTTCGCCCGCGATCGTGCCGACCACTTCCCGCATAGCGGCGGCGTCGATCTCGACCGCCACTGGCGACGCGTGTCCCGGCACGGTGCGTGCGATTATCAAACTGTCCCCCGCGTGGTCTAAACTCAGCAGACCGCGAGCGGCAGCGCCGTTGGTCCGAGGCAGCGTGTAATGCCCGTGCTGCTTGACGACGCCGAGCTCTTCCAGATCGCGCGAGACGCTCGACTGAGTCGCCGGCACGCCCGCGCGTTCCAACAAAGTGCGCAAGTCTTCCTGCGTGCCGACCGGCTTCGCCCGGATCAAATCGAGAATCTTTTGCTGCCGCTCTCTTTTATTCATATGCAAACAGCTTGCATAAACAGTGCATAGATGCATAAACTACCACGCCAGTTGGTTGTTGGTCAAAGGTTCGGGGGATTTATTTATGGACGAGTCGAAGAAGCTGTGGGGTGGCAGATTTGCGGGGAAGACTGATCCCGGCTTTGCCGAGTTCAATAATTCCTTTCGCCTTGACCGCAGGTTATTCGAAGCGGACGTTACCGCGAGCATTGCTTACTGCGAAGCGTTGGAAGGCGCGGGTGTGCTCACGGCCGAGGATGGAAATCAGATCCGCCGCGCGCTCGCGGGCATCCTTGAAAAGGGAAAGGCTGACCCTCGTTACTTCAACGATTCATCCGCGGAAGACGTACACTCGTTTGTCGAAGCACGACTGATTGAGTTGACCGGCGATCTCGGCCGCAGGCTGCACACCGGGCGCAGTCGTAACGATCAGGTGGCCACTGACTTTCGACTCTGGCTGCGCGAAGCGATCGACGATCTCAACACGATCGTCCGAGACCTTCAAACGTCGCTACTCGACTTTGCCGAAACGAATCGCGAGATCGTCATCCCCGGTTACACGCATTTACAGCGCGCTCAGCCAGTGCTACTCGCGCACTGGTGCCTCGCCTACTTCGAGATGCTCGTGCGCGATCGTGAACGTCTCGGCGAAGTACGCGCACGCGTAAACGTTATGCCGCTCGGTTCGGCCGCCCTCGCAGGCACGTCGTTTCCGATAGATCGCGAAGCACTCGCGCGTTCACTCGGCTTCGCTGCGGTTTCGCGCAACAGTCTGGACGCAGTCAGCGATCGCGATTTTTGTGTTGAGTTCGTCGGGGCGTGTTCGTTGATGATGGTCCACCTATCGCGATTGGCCGAGGATGTCATTCTGTACGCCACGACTGAGTTCGGAATTTTCGAACTGGGCGATGCGATTGCAACGGGCTCGAGCCTGATGCCGCAAAAGAAGAATCCCGACTCGATGGAACTCGTGCGCGGCAAAGCAGGTCGCGTGTTTGGCGATCTCCTGGCGCTGCTGACCACTATGAAGGGCCTGCCGCTCGCCTACAACAAGGACATGCAGGAAGACAAAGAGGCGGTGTTTGATGCTTACGATACGGCGGCCGCGAGTCTCAAAGTTAGTGCTACGGTTTTGAGAAACATCTCCGTGAATAGCGAGCGCGCGGCGGCGTCCAACGGCTACATGAACG
>JBKPJP010000008.1:0-3694 GCA_046730735.1 Acidobacteriota bacterium
GAATAGCGAACGGCTTTTGGAGTAATTAAAGCAGTACCAATATTTTTCTGATCTTTTTCTTACTCTTGGCACTCAGCGGCTTGACACATTTAATATAGTTGCAGGAATATTGCGGAGCTTTATTTACCCAAGATTCTATTAGCGCACCCGAGTGTGTCCCCTTGTATCCGAAGATCGGCAGCAACCGGTCTTTGTATCGATTGCATCCTAAATTTTCCCCGCGGCGACGAAAAAAGGGTAGAGTTCCCTTGGCGCGCGACTTGCTGAAATGATTTTTGGAGGTTCGGAACAACTAATGAAAAAGCTGATAACGTTCTTAAGTATTTCCACCGCAGTCGCGATACTTGCTCTGCCCGTCGCAGCGCAAACCGCGCAACCGAGTCAACCGAGTAATGCCGCGCAGGATAAATGCTCAACTGAAGGCAAAAACGCTCTGTACAAAGTTTTTCTTGATAATCGAAAGACCGAACAGGACAAAGCTTATAAAGCAGCCAAGGATTACCTGGCTTGTCCTGCAGCAGGAGAGGTGGACGCAGCCCAGCAAGCGATTATCGACTACTTGAAGAAGTTCGTCGGTCAATACGAGGCTGCGGACAAAAAGAACCAATACCGCTTCAAGCTGTACAACGAGAAGAAGTATCCCGAAGCCGACGCGCTCGGAAAAGAGATCCTGGCCACTGAACCTGACAACCTGAAGGTTATGGTAGACCTCGGCGCCAACGGATACCTAGTAGTGCCGTTGAACAATGCTTCGTTGAGTGCCGAAGCGCTCGAGCATGCAAAGAAGGCGTTGCAACAGATTGAGGCAGGGAAGACCGTTGAGAGTTGGGACCCGCTGAAGAGCAAAGACGAAGCAGTCGCTTATCTGAACTACACTGTCGGCGCCCTGACGTTGCAAAACGATCCATCAAATGCTCTCAAGAACCTGCTCAAAGCCGCACAGTTTGAGACGCCTTTGAAGAAGTCGCCTTACACCTACGCCTATATCGCCGGTGCTTACGAAACTGGTCCATACGCGAAGATGTCGGCGGATTACAAGCGAGACTTTCTGGGTAAAGACGAAACTCCGGAAAGCAAACTGGCGCTCGCCAACATCAACCAGATAGTCGATCGTATGATCGACGGCTATGCCCGAGCGGTTGCACTTGCCGCTGCCGACCCCGCCTTCAGCCAGCCAAAGGCTGTTTGGAGCGAGAGCCTGGCAACCTGGTACAAGTATCGTAATAACAACGCCACGACCGGCATGGACCAACTGGTAGCCGGCATTCTGTCGAAGCCGCTGCCGCCCGAGCCGACACCGATTATTGTGCTGCCTGCTTCCAGTCCGGCTGCGACGCCGGCCACCAACTCAGGAACAACTCAAGGCAACGGCACGGCTTCAGCGACGACCACTGGAACCACAACACCGGCTGCGAATACGAACAAGACTACGACTACGCCGGCCGGAACGAAGCCGAACGGAACCAAGCCGGATCGTCCACGACGCAACCATCAGTAATCCAAAGAGCATTAGTCTCCATCCAGCGCCGGGAGCTTTTAGACAGCTTCCGGCGTTTTGCTTATAATTCAGTTCGTTTTGAAAAATCCCGAAACGATTCCTGATCTGAATCTCCTCGAAACGGTCCTCGCCTACAACTTCAAAGATCGTGCTTTGCTCGAACGCGCCATAACGCACCGTTCCTGGGCACACGAGAAGGTGGCGCCCGGCGATGAGCGCCAGGCACGCAAACTCCACAATGAATCACTGGAGTTTCTCGGCGACTCCGTGCTGGGACTCGTCGTCTCAAACTATCTCTGCAGCTCATATCCCGGGGGCACCGAAGGGGAACTGTCGCGCATGAAGCATCGTTTGGTTAGTGCCCCAACCCTGGCCAAGGCTTCGCAGGGATTAAAGCTCGGCGACTTCCTGCGCTTCGGGCGCGGTGAGGAAAAGAGTGGCGGGCGGCAGAAGAATGCTTTGCTGGCCGACGTGTTCGAAGCGATAACCGGCGCGATCTTCCTTGACGGAGGTCTCGAATCTGCAACTCGTTTTGTTTGTCACGCGCTGCGGGATGAACTGGAAGGCGCCGACCCGCTCAGCGCAGCCAAGGCCGATTACAAGACGATGCTTCAGGAGCGACTCCAGGCTGCACGACGTCCAGCTCCTCGATACACAGTGATCGAAACCCTGGGTCCGCCGCATCAACGTATTTTCCATGTTGAGGTTTCCTGGGATGGCGGCAGTATTCAGGGCGAAGGCCACTCTATCAAGGCCGCCGAGGCGGCAGCCGCTCGGGCAGCACTCGAGGGAATGAAGTTGGACGAATCGGAGAACGGCGACGAATCTTCTGACGATCCATGCAGTTCAACTTGACCAAGTATAAGCAACGTCTCTAGGATGTTTTTGATGGCGACGAACCGTACCACTGACAAACCGAAAACCACCGAAACGGAGACCTCAACCGAAGCGAAGCCTTTTTCTTTCTCACGGCTATTCCATCGTAATGGTCACGAAAAGAAGACGCTGCCACCGGCCAGGCCGCAGGGGCCGCCGAAGAGTGTCTGGCGCGAGTATTTCGAATCGGCAGTGGTAACGGTGATCATGGCGCTGTTTGGCATGACCTTCATCGTGCAGGCGGTGAAAGTGCCGACGGGCTCGATGCAGAACACGATCACGATTGGCGATCATTTGCTGGTCAACAAGTTCATTTTCGCACCCGGTAAGTCGCTGCCGTTTCTGCCGCAACGTGAGATCAAACGCGGCGACATCATCGTCTTTAAGTATCCCGGCAATCCTTACGATCCAAAGCGCGACGACAGGCCTGACAATCGTCCCATCTTCACCAACTACGTGAAGCGCGTGATTGGTATTCCCGGCGATCACATCAGCATCAAGGGCAATAACGTGATCGTCAACAATGAAGTCGTTCCCGAGCATCACATCGCGGCCAGAGAGATCAATCAGAAGGCGCCGCTCGAGATCGTGAACGATCCGCCGCGCAAGCAGGGCGAGCTCTACGACGTTTATTACAAGCCGGGCTCGGACGACGATGACACATCCTTTTACGACGCGTTCCAGGGCAAGGACGAGCTCGTCGTGCCGGCTGAAAGTTACTTCGTGATGGGCGACAACCGCAATAACAGTGAAGACAGTCGTTACTGGGGATTCGTGCCTCGCGATCTCGTCATTGGCCGCGCGATGTTTGTTTACTGGTCCTACGATGAGAGCGCGCCCGATACAGGGCTGACTCCCATCGGCAACTTCCTGCTGAATACGCGCTGGAGCCGCACGGGCACCCTCGTTAAATAGAATTTTTTGCCGCAGATTAACGCGAATGACGAGGACTGATCCGCGCCATTCGCGTTAATCTGCGGCAAAATAATATGAGCCTCAAACGTCTCGTACGGCGGATCAAAGAGGATAGGATCTTTGGCCGTGCTGCCCAACTCTCCTACTACTTTCTGCTCGCGCTTTTTCCGCTGCTCCTATTCCTGATCAATATTCTCGGCTACCTGGCCCAGGAAGGAACTCTCTTCCGCGACAAGTTACTCGTTTATCTGGGCGCGGTGATGCCACGGAGCGCTTTTGCGCTCGTGCGCGCGACAGTAGATGAGATCGGTGTTTCCAGCGGCACCGGGAAGCTGTCGTTTGGACTGCTCGCAGCGTTGTGGGCTGCGTCAAACGGAATGGGCGCGATCAGCGACACGCTCAACA
>JBKPJP010000009.1:0-3933 GCA_046730735.1 Acidobacteriota bacterium
ATCTTCAACAACCCGTACGCAAAATAAAACACCGGCTCGTTAATCAGTCGCCCCGTTCGTCTCGAATAATGCTCCAGCAACTCAGTGCGCGTAAGACTGCCGGGCAGCGCCGTCATCCCAAACCCATATTGCTGCCACTCCTCCGGATCCTCGGCATCAACCCAGTACCCGAGGCTCGTCCCGAAATCCATCAACGGATCGCCAATCGTCGTCATTTCCCAATCGAGCACCGCCACAACGCGCCCGGGATCATCAGGCGCAAGCACGAGATTGTCGTACTTATAGTCGTTATGAATCAGCGCCGCTTTCTCGGAATCAGCCGGCCGGTTTTCCTGTAACCAATCAGCGAGACGCTCAATCGCCGGCACATCATCGGTGCGCGCGTTGTAGTACCGCCTGGTCCAACCTTCAACCTGGCGCTTCACGTAACCTTGCGGCGATCCTAACTCTCCGAGTCCCGCCGCTTCGTAGTCGATCTCATGAATCTCCGCGAGGTTCTCAATGAACGTTTCCGAAAGAGTGCGCATCACGGCGGGTGAAAGATCCATCTCCGCAGGTGGTTTAGCTCGCAGAATGATCCCCTTCACGCGCTCCATCACGTAGAACGGCGCACCGAGTATGGTTTCGTCTTCGCAAAACAACAGTGGGCGCGGCACTTTTTTGTAGATCGGATACAAGTGCGAGAGGATGCGATACTCGCGACTCATGTCGTGCGCGGTTTTGATCTTCGCGCCGATTGGCGGACGACGCAGGACAAGCTCGCGATCCGCGAAGCGCAGCAGATAGGTGAGATTGGAAAAGCCCGCCGGGAATTGTTCGACAACCGGTGTTCCACTGAGTTCGGGTAGATGACTCGAAAGATAATTACCAAGCGCTTCGATTGGTAGTTCTTCACCCCGTCGCACCGGAGCTGAGCGATCGACGTTAGACATCCTCTTTTCCATACTTTCGCAGCACGCTGCGCGCTACGACCATCTTGTGTACTTCATCCGGTCCATCGTAGATACGCGCAGCGCGCTCGTGCCGGTACCAGTACGACAAGACTGTAGCGTCCGTGAGCCCAAGCGCGCCGTGTACCTGAATCGCGCGATCCAGCACCTTCTGCAAAATTCCCGCCACGAAAAACTTAATTAAGGAAATATTCTCTCTCGCTGCATTCGTACCTTTGCGATCGATCTCACGTGCAGTCTGCAACACGAGTAAACGCGCCGCACAGATCTCAGCACGGCTCTCCGCAATCCACTCCTGCACATTCTGCCGGCTCGCGAGCAACACACCCGGCGACAACTCGCGGTGCGCGGCGTAGCTGCACATCAAATCAAACGCTCGCTCACAAATTCCAATCCAGCGCATGCAGTGATGAATTCTTCCTGGTCCAAGTCGCTGCTGCGCGATCGTGAAGCCCTCGCCTTCCCTGCCCAGCAAGTTGCTTTGCGGAACCCGACAGTTTTCGTACCTGACTTCAGCGTGACTGGCGTAATCACTGCCCTCGTCGCCCATGACGCTGATATTGCGCACGAGTTGGAATCCGGGCGTTGGTATCGGCACGATGATCTGGCTCGCACGTTTGTAGCGATTCGACGCGTCAGCGTCAGTGATAGCCATCACGATGGCGAAGCTCGCGCCTTCCGCAGACGACGTGAACCACTTGTGACCGTTGATCACGTAGTCATCACCGTCTTTCACGGCGGTAGTGCTCATCCAGGTGGGATTCGATCCGGGATGCTCGGGCTCAGTCATCGAGAAACAACTACGCACTTCACCACGCGCGAGTGGCTCGAAGTATTTCTCTTTCTGTTCCGGCGTGCCGTGGTCCATCAGGATTTCCATGTTCCCGATGTCGGGCGCCTGGCAGTTGAAGAGGTAGTGACCGATCGGTGTGCGCCCGAGTTCTTCGCTGACAAGTGCAAACTCCGAGAGCGTGAGTCCCACTCCGCCGTGTTCCACCGGCAAGTGCGGCGCCCAGAGGCCCATCGCTTTGACCTGCGCGCGCTTTGCCTCGAGTGCTGGTTTGAGTTCGCTGAACGGGCGACGCAGGAACTCAGCTTCGAGCGGATACACTTCAGCGCGCACGAAATCCTTGATCCGGTCGAGCAAACCGAGCAGTTCTTCACTATGATGATCTGTCATGTCGTGGGGAGTTATTGTAATTGCTGGCGGGCAATGTTCCAACGGACGTTCACGAGTTCACGCGTGTTGGAATCGAGATTTCTTTCGCGCAATAACGACGCGAAGATCTCCTGCAACTCTTTTTCTTCCGCAGCGGCAGGCTTCTTCGACTTTCGCAACGTTACGATATGTGACGTCAGCGCATCCGCAACCTGAAGCTTGAACAGATAATTGCGCGGATATTTCGTCGCTAACTCACGCGCCACTCGAGCCGCATCATCCCAACGCTTCTCTCGCTTGTACAGATCGACCAATAACACGCGCGCAACGTCGCGCGCCCACTTACCGTCCGCGGCAACACGCTGGAGTGTTTCCAGTCCGCGCTTCTTTGAGCCGCGCACGCCCATCGTCGCCGCCAGCATCTTGGTTGGTAACGGCAACGAGCCGATGATGTAGTTCATTAAACCGATCGTGAGCTCCGCATCGCGAAAATCGGGCGCGAGCTTGAGTACTTCGCGGTGATGGTCCACCGAGTCTTTGCCGGCGCGAAATGCCGCCATGAACTTTCGTTCGACTCCGCCGGCCCACGATGCTTCAAGTCCTTCCGCGGCGCCGAGAAAGTAGACTGCTTCCACGTCGCGTGGGTTCTTGCGCAGCCGCGCTTGTGAGAGCTGTTTGGCGCGCCGGATCCATTTGCGAAATTCGTCAGCCTGCTTGCGATCGACTTGCGACTTGCTGTCTGTGATGGCGTCGGTGCTATAGAGCGTGGACTTCAGTTCCCACGACTGATTCAACTGCTGCACCCACAAACTCGACGCCATACACTGCGGGCCGGCAGGATGATCCGGCGCGAGATCGATTATCTTTCGAAAACGAGCGCGTGCGGTTTCGTAGTCGAGGTTGTAAAGCGCTTCATAACCCTCGGCGCGCAAAGTATCGAGACGCGCTTGTTCGTCCTGGGCGAGGGTGCCGATGCTCCAAAGGATGACGATCAGGATTGAGGCGGTGATCTTCATAGTCAGGGATTTACCTCATATCGTTAACGAATCCGGCGCCGCGGTGACACTTATCTAACTGCCACACCAGCACATCGCGTCATCAACACGTCGCTCTACACTCGCAATCATGCCGCGTCGTCCTCAAATCTACTATCTCAGTCGGACCATCATATGCCTCACCGTACTACTCTCAATAGGCACGCTCTTCATTCCTCTTTCGAGTCCTCTGCTGATGCCTGTCGACATTGGGTTGCGCACCTATTTGATCTTTATCGGAACAGTGATGGCCCATGAGAGCGTGCATGGTCATCTCGGCCATACTAAACGCGCGAACTTCTGGTGGGGACGCATCGCGTTGCTGCCGAGCATGGTGCCGTTCACAAACTTGCGCAAGACGCACCAGTTGCACCACGCTCATACAAATCTTCCCGAACTCGATCCGGACCACTTCATGAAGTCGCGCAACTTTGTCGAACTATGCCTGCGCGCTCTCGCCATGCCGCATCACTGGTTTTTCTGGCTTCGCAAACGCCGCCGCCTGAAGCGCAGCGACGCGGTCGAGTTGCTGCTCAACTATCTCGGAATCTTTCTTGTATACGCAATAGTGTTTGAGGTGGTTGGTCCAGCGCGGCTGTTCTGGGGCATGGCGCCGCCGCTCATACTCGTTTCGGTGCTGCTCTGGTTTCCGTTTGCGGTGCAGACACACGAAGGTTTTTCGACCGGCTCGGCGGTTTCGCGTTCGCACAACTACTACGGGATGTTCATGTACTGGTTCTCGCTCGGCCTATCGATGCATCGCGTCCATCACCTGCAACCGAAGTTATCG
>JBKPJP010000010.1:0-7536 GCA_046730735.1 Acidobacteriota bacterium
GCATGGCGGTTTGCAATAACGAGGAGGCAAAGGAGACCCCATCGGCTTTGACTCGCTCGATGACTTTGGTGCTCATACCGCAGGATGCAACGCCGACGAAATAGCGCATCGCCTCAGCGCCGTTGTCGTCAACGAACGAGACGCGCCCAACATCGATTCGCACGGTGCGGCCGGTGCGAAGCACTCTCGCGGCGTCGCGAGTGCGTGAAGGAATCTCGAGCGTTCGTCTGAAATCGCCTCCAGTGCCACTCGGCAGGATACCGAGTTCAACATCCTTGCCCGAAGACAGAATGCCGTTTGCAACTTCTGAAACAGTGCCATCGCCGCCACAGGCGATGATCAGCTTCGCTCCCTTTCGCGCCGCCTCACCTGCCAAGCTCGTCGCATCCCCGCGCTGCTTCGTAAAAAGCACGCGAAACGATCCAAACTGCGAGCGCAAGTCACTCGCAATTTGCGGCCACGCCTCACCGGTGCTGCCGCTCGCCGACGCTGGATTAACGATCACTACCGACATGTTCAATCCGCCTAAATCCGCGCAATCCGTGTTCAAGCTGCCTCGCGCGATCCTGCTCGCCCAGCTCCGCGATCTTCCCCATCACCGCATCAGCAATCTCTTTATGTGTCCTCAACCGATCAGGTTTCTCAAGATGTTCCGAAAGATCCAGCAGCGGCCCAAAATGAATCCGAATAACATCCTCGCGATTCCAGTTGCGCGCCACCTGTCGTGGCAAACTGTTACACAGGCCCGCGATAAAAACCGGAATCACTTGCGGCCGCGCGTCCATGATCAACTTCCCGATTCCCGGCTGTGCCCGCAGGTAAGAATACGGATCGTCACTTTTATTGCGAGTCCCTTCAGGATGGAAACCGATGATGTTGCCTGGTCCTGTACTGGCCAGTTCAGTGAGCACGCTGAACGAGAACTTGTCGAACGCTCGCTTCTCAGGTATCGGATGTTCGCCGGCGCCAAAGAATGGCGGGTACATGGACCACCATCCCATGATCAAATTCACCAGCAACCCCAGTGGCGATTGATAGAAGAACCTGCCTCGTACCGGAAAAAACAGCTTCTTGGGCCAACTGGTCCTGTAGAACAAAACGGTCGACACCGCGTACATATCGAAGAACGAACGGTGATTCGCCACCATCAGCAGCGGGCGCTCGCGCGACGCAGCCTCGACGTGCTCGAGGCCGTAAACATTCATGATGTTGTAAGTGGAAAGATGGATCCAGCCGGCGCCGAGGGTGCTCTGACACCACGTCCAGAATCGCTTCCAGGTGCCCTGATTCATGCGCCGCACAAAGCGAAACGCGAAACGTTCGAACGGTGTTAGGACTTCGAGCTCACTCAATCGAAAAGTATTTTGCCTCCGGATGGTGGACAATAATAGCCGAAGTCGATTGTTCTGGCTCTAGTTGAAACTCTTCACTCAGCTCCACATCGATGCGTGCCGGATCGAGCAACGTGAAAAGCTTCTCCTGATCTTCGAGTCGCGGGCACGCCGGATAACCAAAACTGTAACGTGCGCCCTGGTAATTCTGCCGGAACAGTCGTGACAACTCCGGCGAATCCGCGCCCGCAATACCCAGCTCTTCGCGAATGCGCGTGTGCCACAACTCCGCCAACGCCTCCGCACTCTCGACACTCAAACCGTGGAAGTAGAGATAGTCGGAGTAGTTGTCTGACTTGAACAACTCGTGCGAATACACGCTCGCGCGGCGGCCGACAGTCACGAGATGAAATGCGACCGTGTCCATCCTGCCCGACTCGCGCGATGCGAAGAAATCAGCAAGACACAGGTGCTTTCCGGCAGGCTGGCGCGGAAAAGTGAATCGCACTTCCCTGTCCTGATCGTAAACGATGAGGTCGTTTCCTTCTGACTGGCACTGGTAATAACCATAGACTACTTTCGGAACGAGCAGCTTTTCCTGTGCGGAACGCCTCTTCAGTTCCTGGTAAATCGGACGCACCTTCTCGCGCACAAGCGTCTGGTATTCTTCGAGCGGCATCCGGCCCTGTTTGAACTGCCACTGTCCTTTGAATAGCGCCGTCTCGTTGATAAACGAGAACAGATCAGCGAGCGAAATGTTTTCAACGACCCGCGAACCGTAGAATGGCGCTTGCGGAATCGGAACGTCACGACTCACATCGGAACGCACGGTGTGCGTCGTATCGCCACCGCCTTTTCGTGGCCGCGCCGTTTTCCGAATGCCGAGCTTTGCTTCTTCACCAATCAGATCTTCGGAATCATCCGCGGCATCCGTGGCTAAACCTGCGGCTGCTTCCTGAGCTTTCTGCTCTCCGTCCGTATCGCCCACGAGCTGGTCCATCGTGTGAAGACCAGCGAAAGCATCGCGCGCGTAAAACAGTTTCCCGTGATAGAGCGGCTTCAAATCCTCTTCGACATAGCGCCGCGTCAACGCTGCGCCACCGAGCACAACGGGAACCTTCAAGCCACGCTCGTTCATCAACTCGAGATTCTCTTTCATGATCAGAGTCGACTTCACGAGCAGGCCGCTCATGCCGATCGCATCCGCACCGTGTTCGTTGTACGCCTGCAAGATCGCCTCGATCGGCTGCTTGATGCCGAGATTGTGAACCTTGTAGCCGTTGTTGGTGAGTATGATGTCGACAAGATTCTTGCCGATATCATGAACGTCGCCCTTGACGGTGGCCAGCACCATCGTTCCCTTGGCGGTGGCGCCGCCCTTCTTCTCCATGAATGGTTCGAGAAAACGCACCGCGGCTTTCATGGCTTCGGCGGATTGCAACACGAAGGGCAATTGCATCTGTCCGCTGCCGAAGAGATCTCCGACGACTTTCATGCCTTCGAGAAGAATGTTGTTGATGATCTCGAGTGCGGAATATTTTTCGAGACCGAGTCGCAGTTCATCTTCGAGCCCGATCTTCTCACCGTCGATGATGTGGTTTTTGAGACGCTCTTCGACGGTCTCACCCTTCGAAGCTTTCTTCGTCGTCTTCGCCTTTACGCCTTCGAAGAGCTTCGTGAACTCAGTCAACGGATCGTAGACGCAAACGTCGCCTTCAAAACGGCGCTGGTCGTAGATCAACTCGCGCGCAACTTTCAGCTCCTGTTGGCCAATGCGATTCAGTGGCTCGATCTTGCTCGCGTTCACGATCGCCGCGTCGAGACCAGCTTCAACTGCATCGTGCAGAAACACCGAATTCAGCACCACTCGTGACGCCGGATTGAGACCAAAAGAAATGTTCGACACGCCCAAAATCGTGAACGCGCCCGGCAGTTCGGCTTTGATTCGTTTGATTGCTTCGATGGTTTCGAGTGCGTTGCGGCGGTCCTCTTCGATGCCGGTGGAGATCGGGAGCGCGAGTGGATCGAAGAAGATATCGGAAGCAGGCAAACCCAATTCTTTCGTCGCCTGTTCATAGGCACGCGTCGCGATCTTGACCTTGCCTTCATTCGTGCGCGCCATGCCATCTTCGTCGATCGTGCCGATGACGACGCTCGCGCCGTACGTCTTTGCCAGTTCGATGACTTTCACAAAGCGCGGCACGCCGTCTTCGTAGTTGGTCGAATTAAGAATGCACTTGCCGCCGGCGTGTTGCAGCCCGGCTTCCATCTTCTGCCACTCGGTCGAGTCGAACATCAACGGAATTTTGACGTTCGTGACGAGGCGTGAAGCCAGCTCGTGCATGTCGCTCTCGCCGTTGCGGCCGACAAAATCGACGTTCACGTCGAGGATGTGCGCGCCTTCGCGTTCCTGGTCCTTGCCGAGTGCAACCAGCCCGTCCCAGTCTTCCGCATTCAGCAGGTCACGCATCTTCTTCGATCCGCTCGCATTCACGCGTTCGCCGACGATTAAGAATGAAGCGTCCTGGACGTAAGGCTGTTGAATGTAGATGGACGATGCGGCCGGGAGGGTTTTCGCCTCGCGCACTTTTGGCGTGATGCGCTGCATCGCTTCGACGACAAGACGCAAGTGCGCGGGTGTTGTTCCGCAACAGCCGCCCACAAAGTTTGCTCCGAAGTCGTTTGCGAAATGGACCAGTTGGGCCGTAAAGCTTTCCGGAGTTTCGTCGTAGTGCATCTTCCCTTCCACGACGGAAGGCAAGCCCGCGTTTGGCAGCACTGAAACCGGCAACGGTGAGTTCTCGCAGATGTAGCGAATGCTCTCCGTCATATGTTTTGGACCAGTGCCGCAGTTCATGCCAATCACATCAACCGGGAACGGAGACAGCGCAGTCAACGCCGCGGAGATCTCGGTGCCGTTCAACATGGTCCCGAAGACCTCGATCGTTACCTGGGCGAAAACGGGCACGCGCCGTTTTGTTTCTGCGAAGTGCGAAAAAATCGCCGTTAGTGCGGCTTTAGTTTGGAGAAGATCCTGGCAGGTTTCGACAACCAACAGGTCGACGCCGCCATCGAGCAGTCCGCGAACCTGGACGGAATAAGCATCGCGGAGGTCGGCGAAGGAGATGTGGCCCAGGGTCGGCAGTTTGCGGCCGGGACCCATCGAGCCTGCAACCCACCTCGGCTTTTCGTTAGTTGAATAATCGGAAGCGACGCGTTTGGCGAGTCGGGCCGCGAGCACGTTCATGTCGTATGCGTTGTCGGCGATGTCGTACTCAGCGAAGTCCACCGGAGTTCCGTTGAAGGAGTTGGTCTCGATTACGTCACAACCGACATCGAGGAATCCGGCATGGACTTTCTCGACTGCGTCGGGCCTCGTCACGAGCAGGTTCTCGTTGCAACCTTCGAAGCGCGGTCCTCCAAAGTCGTCAAGCGAGAGGTTCTGGACCTGCAGGTTGGTCCCCATCGCGCCGTCGAAGACGACGATTCGTTCTTTTGCTGTTTCGAGCAGGTTCGACATAGGCAATAACAAAGGCCCCGCGCTAACAACGCGGAGCCTGAAAACTTTTCACCGAGCTGTTTAGCCGATTATTTTACGTGGCCGCAAGTCGCTTTAACTCACCACGCTAAATTGTCAAGGCACATTGAAGCATCCGCCTTTACAGACTGTCAAGCAGATGGAAGTCACCAAAGCTCGGTGGTCCGTAGCTCGAATCCGGGCAACAACGGCTCACCGGAAACGGTGTCGGGATTCTCAAGCACAACCACCTCTTCATTTGGTCGATAGACGTAAACTCTTCGTGTGCCTGGATCAATCAACCAGCCCAGAGACGCGCCATTAGCTATATACTCCGACATCTTATCGAAGAGAATCATCAACCTGTCACTGGGAGAGCGAAGCTCAGCCACGAAATCCGGACAGATCGGAGGAAAACGTTCCTGTTGCCTTTGGGTGAGTGAATCCCACCGCTCGCGCTTTGTCCATGACGCATCAGGCGAACGCCGTGCATTGTTTGGCAGCGCGAACATAGTGGAGGAATCGAAGCAGACGCCACTCGCGTCCTTTTCGGTCCAAACCAATAATTGAGAAGTGAGGTGAGCGTTGCGTCTACCAGTGGTTCCGCCCGTACCAGTCATAACGATTAATTCTCCGGTTGAGGTGAGTTCAAGCCGCAGCTCGCTATACTTGGCACAAAGTCGTTCGAACTGCTCTGGTGTTACTAACTGATGCGTTAAGTCAATCAGTTCTGACGGAATGTATTCGTCAAGTTGTGTGAGATTGTGAACCATTCGGAAACTCCTCATCGATAAAGGCAGCCTAGCATTGGTGTAATGGCGCCGCAAGATACAAATCCGGCTATTATTTGTCGAAAACGGCTATTAACTACGGATTTGGCTATTTACCATTTCGCTTTTAACCTCTAACATCTATACACATGCGACGCGCCATCTACCCCGGTTCGTTTGACCCCGTCACTAACGGTCACCTGGACATCATCGAGCGCGGTTGTAAACTCTTCGACGAGATCATCATCGGCATACTCGTGAATCCTGACAAGCAACCGTTCTTCACTGTCGAAGAACGAAAGGAGATGCTCAATGAAGTCGTCAAGAGCATCAGTAAAGGACGATGCACGGTCCGGGTAGATTCTTTTAGCGGATTGCTTGTCAAATACGCGGTGGCCCAACAGGCAGACGTGATCGTTCGCGGCATACGAGCCATCTCCGATTACGAATACGAACTGCAAATGGCGTTAATGAACCGCCGGCTCGAGCCGGGTATTGAAACTGTCTTCATGATGCCTGCTGAAACTTACTCTTACGTCAGCTCGCGTCTCGTAAAAGAAGTGTTTCATCTTGGCGGCGCAGTCACGGGCCTGGTCCCACCACACGTCGAAAAACAAATGAAAGAAAAACTGAATCAAGGATGAAAACGTGGCCTGCTATGTCACCCTTCCCCGTCTCTGAAAACGTTGCTCGCATGCAGTCGTCAGCCACGATGGCGGCGATGCAGGCGGCCCAGGCGTTACGTGCCTCGGGCGCAAACGTCTGTGACTTCGGCGCCGGCGAACCCGACTTTGATACACCCGACAACATCAAGCAAGCGGCAGAAAAAGCGATGCGCGCGGGTCGCACGAAGTACACGGCTAGCGCCGGCATTCGCGAACTCCACCGCGCCATCATCGATTTCTACGCCCGCGAGTTTGGCACCGAGTACGGGCCGAACGAAGTGATGGCGACTGCGGGAGGCAAACAGGCGATCTTCAACGCAGTGGTAACGTTATTAAACCCCGGCGACGAAGCATTGATTGCAAAACCTTACTGGGTTACGTTTCCGGAAATCGCAGTCTTCGCCGGCGCCAAACCAGTATTTATTGAAACTGAAGAGACCGCCTTTGTACTTTCGGCCGAAGAAGTTGAGCGCGCGATCACCCCGCGCACAAAGCTTCTCATTCTCAATTCGCCGTGCAATCCTTCGGGGCGCGTGTTACCGCCGGCGGAGTTTCGCAGGATCATGGAACTCACCAGCGAACGTGGGATTTACGTAGTCTCCGACGAGTGTTACCTGCGTTTCGTTTACCCGCCGGGCGAAGTGTTCAGCGCTGCCAGTTTGCCTGCTGAACTCCGATCGCGCTTGTGTATCGCCGGATCGTTTTCGAAGACATATGCGATGACTGGCTGGCGCGTGGGTTATGCGCTCGCACCGGCCGATTGGACCAAAGCGATGCTGAAGGTCCAGGGACACTCGACTTCGAATACAAACTCGATTGCGCAGTGGGCCGCGGTTGAAGCGTTGACTGGACCACAGGAGTCAGTCGGCGTGATGCTGGCTGAATACACACGCCGCCGCGCATGGTTGCTGAATGCGCTATGCGAGATCCCGGGGATTAAATGCAGCGAACCTGAAGGCGCGTTCTACGCATTTCCCGATGTGCGTGGATGTTTACGGAAAGATTTGAAGAGTTCCGGAGATTTCGCTCAACGTCTGCTCGAGGAAGAGCACACGGTCGTGACTGACGGCGCGGGCTTTGGTGCTGAAGGCTTTCTCCGGATCTCTTATGCAACGTCCATGGAGCAGATCCAGGAAGGCGTCGCGCGCATCAAGCGCTTTGTAGAAAAACATGCGTAAACACAAAACCATCCACAGATTACGCCGATTTCTGTGTAATCTGTGGATGGATTTTTCTTAGTACAGGTTGAAGTT
>JBKPJP010000011.1:0-3584 GCA_046730735.1 Acidobacteriota bacterium
GCCGCGCACTGTGTCTTCCGTTGCCTCGGCAGCTTCGGGTTTCGCCCCAAGCTCCTCCTCGAGTTGTGCTGACGACAACTCCGCGATTTTTTCGCGCAACTCCAGTATCAACCGTTCGGCAGTTTTGCGGCCGACGCCGGGGATTAACGTGAGTCGTGCGAGGTTGTTGGTTCTGATTGACGCAACCAATTCGTCGGCGCTCATGCCGGAGAGAAGTGTAATGCCTAACTTTGGACCAATCCCGGTTACGGAGATGATTTTCAGAAACAACTCACGCTCGCGCGCGGTCTTGAAACCGAAAAGTTGCAGGGCGTCTTCGCGGACGTGTGTATAGATGCGTAGTTGAACGGTCCCGCCGACGTCCTCGAGATCGTAAAAAGTCGAGACCGGTATAGTGACTTCGTACCCGACGCCGGAAACATCGACGATCACAGACGTCGCCTGTTTGGAGAGCAGTGTGCCACTGAGATGTGCAATCATTGCGGCGGGGATTGTAGCAAAAAGGCTGACCTTGGTAAGCTAAAGGCTGACCTTGTTGAGACCTATATGACCTATTGTGGCCTTTAGCGATATACTTGCCACGACAGGTTCTTCATGAAGTCTGAGAAAATATCAGAGCTGACAACCAGCCGGTTGAGTGTTTACCTTCGCTGCCTCAACGCGCTTCACGCAGCCGGAATCAAAACCGTTTCGTCACAGGCGCTCGCCGAGCAGTTCAACCTGAACTCCGCGCAGATTCGCAAAGACCTCGGTTACTTCGGCGAGTTTGGCGTGCGCGGCGTTGGTTACTACGTCGAGGATCTGCGCGATCACATCACGAAGATACTTGGTCTCGACAGCCCGCATCGCGTCGGTATCATCGGCGCCGGGCGACTCGGAACGGCGCTCGCAAATTACAACGGCTTTGGTCGTTCAAACTTCACGGTCGTGGCACTCTTCGATAACGACCGGCAAAAGATCGGCCACCGCATTGGTGACGAGAAGATTCTCGTGCATGATGTCGACGAAGTTGCGAAAGTTATTCGCGAGGAGTCGATCGACGTCATGGTAATCGCCGTACCTGCGAAAGCGGCGCAGCGCGTTCTCAACCAGGTTACGTCGGCGGGCATTAAAGCAGTGCTCAACTTCGCGCCAGTCTCGTTGACTGCGCGACGCGGCGTAAAGGTCAAAACAGTGGACCTGACAACTTCTCTTGAATCGCTGTCATACTTTCTTTCGCAACCATCGAACAGCACAGTCACACAGCCGCGGCGCAAGACTTCTCAAAAAGAAGCATGGATGAACAAACAGCAAGACGAGATCTGATCAAGGTCTGCCACCTGATGTACGAACGAAGCTACGTCGTTTCGTCAGACGGCAACGTCAGCATTCGCCTCGACGATGGTCGCATACTGGCCACGCCGACGATGACGTGCAAGGGCCGCATGACGGAAGATCTGATCGCGATTACCGATCTCGAAGGCAAGGCAGTCAACGATCGAAAAGCCTCGAGTGAGTTGGCCATGCACCTTCTGATCTATCGTGAGCGTTCGGACGTGAAGGCTGTTTGCCATGCACATCCGCCGCACGGAACTGCGTTCGCAGTCGCCGGACTCGCGATTGATCAACCCATCCTTTCGGAAGTTATTTTGACGCTGGGTTGTGTGCCGCTCGCGGCATACGGAACGCCTTCGACCGATGAACTCACGCGTGAGATGCAACCGTTTGTGAAGCATCACAACGCCCTGCTGATGGCGAATCACGGCGCGGTTGCTTACGGTGCGGATCTCTGGCAGGCGTGGGATCGACTCGAGACTCTGGAACACACGGCGAAGATCGCGATCCTCTCGCGTGTGCTCGGCGGTTCAAAAAATCTGCCGCCGGATGCGATCGAAAAGTTGATCAACGTTCGTGAGGTTGCGGGCTATCTCGGCGAGTCAGCACGTTCGCAATCGTGCGGGTATTTAGGTAATACTGAGAATGGCGATAGCAAGATCTCACTCACGCGCGAAGAGCTGGTTGAATTGTTAAGTCAGGCAGTAAATGGTAAATAGTCTTTATCTCTGTTCATCTGTGGAAAGAAGGAGCATCTGAATGCAGGAAGCACTCGGAATGGTTGAAACAAAAGGCCTCGTGGCGATGATCGAAGCCGCCGACGCGATGGTGAAGGCCGCGAACGTCACGCTCGTCGGTTACGAAAAGATCGGCGCCGGCTTTGTGACTGCTATCGTGCGCGGCGACGTGGCGGCTGTGAAGGCTGCGACTGACGCAGGCGCGGCGGCTGCACGACGCGTGGGTGAGTTGGTCAGCGTCCACGTGATTCCGCGTCCTCATGGCAGCGTCGACGAGGCTCTCCCGATCGGGCTCGATCGATAACCTGACATGATTATCGCTCGCATTCTTGGGACAGTTGTCTCCACTCAGAAAGACGAACGGCTACTCGGAAAGAAGTTGTTAATTGTGAGACCTATCAACGTAGATGGCAGCGATACCACCGGCTACGTCGTGGCGGTTGACACCGTCGGCGCCGGGTTTCACGAACGCGTGCTGGTGGTCGCTGGTTCGAGTGCGCGTCTGGCCCAGGGCATGAAGGACGTGCCAGTGGATGCGGCTATTGTTGGCGTGATCGATACGGTCGATGTTCAGTGAACTATGCAACTCGCACGCGTCATCGGCACAGTGGTAGCAACGATCAAGAATGATTCGCTCGAGGGACGGAAGTTGCTCGTGGTCCAAACCCTCGACCGAAATCTCGAGTCGATCGGGAAGCCGATGGTTGCGGTCGATGCGGTCGGAGCCGGAGTCGGCGAACTGGTGTTCTGGTGTCGCGGCAAGGAAGCGAGTTTTCCGTTCAAACGTGAAGACACGCCGACTGATTGCACGATTATCGGCATCGTTGATTCTGAGCAGCACGTAACAAGATGATTCTCGCACGCGTAGTCGGAAACATCGTGGCCACGCAAAAGAACCGGCGCTACCAAAACGCGCGCGTGATGTTGTGCCAGCAGATCACGCCGGAAGGTGAGGAGACGAGTTACTCGACCCTCGCGCTCGATTCAGTTGATGCTGGTATTGGAGATACGGTGCTGATCGTGCAGGAAGGCTGGAGCGCATCGACAGCGGCGACTGGAGAGGCCGGCGCGGCGATCGATTCGGCGATTGTGGGCGTGGTAGATCGGATCGATCTGTTATAACGATGGAAGATCAGGCGAAAGTTATTGCTGAAAGAATCGCGCGTCGCTTGGGTGCGCAGCAAAGCACTGGCTCTGACCTCGGGTCTGAGCTCGCGGCGGTGCGTGCGAGCCTGAGTGAATTGCAGAATCGTTTGGTGCAGATCGAAGCGAAGATCGGTGCTCCACGCGTCCAATCACCGTGGCTTGCGGGCGTGAATGCAAACCATCCGAGCACGGAACGCTTCGGGGTTGAAGAAGCGACTGTGTCGGAACTGGTAGATTTCTTTCAAAATGAAAGGGCTTGCAGCCTCGAGCCAGGCGGCAAGCCTTGTGATCACTGCGCGATGTGTAGCTCGCGCGGTTTTTAGGAAGAGGTTTCACGCAAAGACGCAAAGGTTACGCAAAGGCACAAATGATTTTGCGTCTTTGCGT
>JBKPJP010000012.1:0-7794 GCA_046730735.1 Acidobacteriota bacterium
TCAATCGGGTAGTGACGGTCAACCGTCGGTTGAAAACAGTGTGGTGGCAACGGACCTCGCCGATCGATTGTTGTCGGTGTTGTCGCCGGAAGATCAGCAGGCGTTGTTGATGATCGACGGTGAAGATGCATCCGTTAAGGAAGTGGCTGAAGCGACTGGATGGTCGGAGTCGAAAGTCAAAGTGCGGGCGTTTCGGGCGCGCAAAAAGGTACGTGAAGCGATGGAGAAGTTGTTGAATAGAAGGTGACAAATGAAAGACAAGCACATCATCGACGTTCTGGATAACACTTCGATCGCGAGTCTCTCCGAGAGCGAGCTGAGCGAGGTTCAGGCTCACGCGCGAGAGTGTGTGTCATGTCGTGAAGCTTACGAAGCCGCGCGACTCTCGGCGGCGGTGTTGCAGAGTCGTGCTCAGGTGCAGATTGAGCCGTCACCATTTTTTCAGACGAGGGTAATGGCGGCGTGGCGAGAACAGCAGGCGGTGGAGAGCGTGCCCGTAATGCTGCGGTTATGGAGATCGGCGCGGGCGCTCGTGTCGTCCATGGCCGTCACCACTGCGGCGCTCGCCGCTCTGACTTTCATGCTGCCCGCCCAGACGACACCTTTGACCGATCAGACTGCCTCGATGTTGTCGGCAGAGTCAGTGATCATGGGCAGCGACGATCAGATGAGTTACGAACAGGTGCTTAGCACGATTTACGAAGATGAGGATGAGGCTAGATAGTCTATGAACAACCTTATTAAGAACAGGTGGCAAGTACGGATTGCGGCCCTGATCATCTTCGTGCTCGGCTTCACGGCCGGCATCCTGGCGCTCAACGTTTATCGCCGCGTTCGCCCTTTTGGCGGCAATCGAATGGATGAGTTGTCGGAGCGATTGAACCTCACGGCGGATCAGAAGACGAGAGTGCAGGAGATCTTCAGTGACACGCGCGAGCAGATCCGCGGCGTTCGTCGCGAGATGGAACCGCGAATGAGTGAGATTCGCCGTCAGGCTGATGGTCGTTTGCAGACGGTGTTGACACCTGAGCAGTGGCAGCAGTTTCAAAAACTTCGCGACGAGCGCCAGCGCCGCGGCGGCCGTGGTCCACGCGGACCTGACAGGGATTAAGGACGGATTAGTGCTTTGAGTACTCGTCCGTCCGAAACATCTGCGAGCGCCTCGTTTGCATGATCCAATCCGTATGAAATCAGCGTCATCTGTGTCCATGCTTCCGGTCGCTGCGATACGAGTTGCGCGGCGCGATAGAAGTGGGAAAACTCAGAACCCCAACAGCCACGCACGTCGAGATGTTTCTTGTTTAAGTCCAGATGTGGATTGAACGAAGTTTCTCCGTGATCCGTGTATTGCCCGACAACAACGACCGTTCCCGCATCGCGAGTGAAACGCATCGCCTGCACGACAGCTACGGGTGCGCCGGTGGCTTCAATAACGACATCCGCGCCGCGTCCGCCAGTATTCTCCAACACCCAATCTAATCGCTGTGCTTCGTCGTGAGTCTCGATGTTGAGCGTCGCCGTAGCGCCTGCATTAATTGCCGCATCGAGTCTTGCTTGCGGCGCGCCGATGCAGAGCACGCGCAAAGCGCCACGCAACAGCGCGAGCAGGATCGCATTGATACCGACTGGTCCGGATCCGAGCACGAGCACCGTATCGCCGATCTTGATATCGCCGCGTTCAACTGCATGAAGCGAAGTCGGCAGGGCACACCCACCGGCCATAAACGTCTCCGGCACGGCATCGAGACGAATGCAACGCGTGCCTGGCTTGATGTAGACGTGTGTGGCCCAACCGCCGCAGAGTCCGTCGTCGAGTCCGTAAGTGATCCCGTAAACTTTCCGCTGCGGGCAGCGTGTGCCTGCTTTCGCAACGAGGCAATACCAACAAGCGTTACAGGTGCGATGAACGTCGAGGAACGTTACCCGATCGCCCTCGCTGAATCGCTTGCCTTCAATGTCGAATAACTCGCCGCGTATCTTCTCCAGCCGTCCGACCGAGACGTGTCCGGGAACGAGCGGATACGGCACGCCCGCGAGTCGTCCCTGTTGGAGATAGACGTCTGTACCGCAGACTTCCGAGACTTCAACGGCGAGCAGCGCGGAGTTTAGTTCGAGATCGGGTTCGACAACTTCACGCACCTCAATGCGTGCGTTTGGTTCGGGGATGACCGCGACAAGTGGCATGACGCGATAGAATACTGTATAAAACTCTCCCGCTGATACCCTTAGAAAGCAGGTCTACGCTTCGTGCCTCAAAGCCGACATCGAAAAGTAAATAAAGCGAGAAAGATTCCGAGAGTTCCCCATTCAAACCCTGGAGTCGCGTCCAACAAGCCGGCCGCAAATCGGAACCTGCAAGTCGGCGCGATCATTCTGGTCGCCGTCATCGCGATTGCAGCCGTGGCCTACGTCATCACACGTCGCGGCAGCACACAGACGGGCGAAGAAATCACCACTCCTTCGGGATTGAGAATCCAGGATCTTAAGGTGGGTGACGGACCCAGTCCGAAGCCGGGACAGACTGTGACGGTCCATTACATCGGCTGGCTGGAGAACGGCACAGAGTTCAACAACTCTCGCAAGCTCGGGCGCCCGGCGCAGTTCCGGATCGGAGAGCTGATCAAAGGCTGGGACGAAGGTCTGAGCACGATGAAAGTCGGCGGCAAACGCGTACTGTATGTCCCGAGTAATCTCGCCTACGGAGCCAAAGGCAGCCCGCCTAACATCCCGCCTAACGCTAATTTAAAGTTCGAAATCGAGCTGCTTGGCGTCAGGTAAATAGACGATTTGTTCGTTGCAATCATGTTGTGTTTTCGATGGCTCTCCCTCGCCACCCGTGACGTGGTGTAGATTTAACTTCAGGATAAGGGGGAACACCGATGAACAAATTAGTGCTTGTTACTTTACTCGTGTTGACCTTGGCCACCGGTGTGTTTGCACAGGGCAGAGGTCGTGGCGGAGGTGTTGGTGGCGGTCGCGGCAGTGGCGGCAGCGGTGGTCCACCGCCAGGCGTCGGTGTCGATCGCGGTTTGGGTAATGCTTCGGATCGTTCCGGCGGTCGTTCGGATGACGGACTGAGCAATGCTTCGACCAGATCGAATGGTCGTTCCGATGCCGGACTCGAACGTGCGCGACACGCCAGTTCAAACTTGCGTCATGCTGACGACGATCTGCAAGACCATCCGAATCTGCCGCGTGCGTTGCACACGAACGCTAACGATCTGCGCGCGGGTTACCAGGCAGCCCTCGCGACGAATCCCGATCTGACATTTGGAAACTACGTTGCGGCTACGCGCCTGGGCCAGAATCTCAATCGCAGATTCCCAAACATCACACGCGACGCAATTCTCAGCGGACTCGCTTCAGATAGAAGTCTGGGCCAGACCTTACAGGATCTCGGTCTGAGCAGTGACGAAGCAAAAGAAGCTAAGAAACAGGCGGAGCGCGAGATCAAAGCCGCACGCAAAAACGACTAAAGTCAGCCACAGATGAACATCCGTGTTCATCTGTGGCAAAATCTCCTCACCATGAGTGAAGACAGCCTTACGATCACCGATAATCGCACCGGAAAACAGTATCAACTACCAATTCAGGACGGCACGATAAAGGCCATGGATCTGCGTCAGATCAAGGTCTCAGACGACGACTTCGGTCTGATGACGTACGATCCGGCGTTCATGAATACTGCTTCCTGCAAGAGCCGCATCACGTTCATCGACGGTGACAAGGGCATACTCGAATACCGCGGCTATCCTATCGATCAACTGGCTGAGAAGAGCACGTATCTCGAGGTCGCTTACCTTCTGCTCAACGGCGAACTACCAAATAGTTCGCAGCTCGCCGAGTGGACCAGGAACATCACCTATCACACGTTCATCAACGAAAACATCAAGAAGGTGATGGACGGCTTTCACTACAACGCTCATCCGATGGGAATGTTTGAAGCTACGCTCGGTGCGTTGTCGACTTTTTATCCGGATGCGAAAGACATCTTCAACATCGAGTGTCGCTGGAAACAGATTTATCGCTTGATTGCGAAAGTGCCGACGATTGCTGCTTTTGCTTTTCGTCACCGGATCGGAATGCAGTATTCATATCCTGACAACGATCTGAGTTACGAGGGCAACTTCCTTAACATGATGTTCAAGACCACGGAGCTGAAGTATAAGCCGAATCCGGTGCTCGAACGCGCGCTGACAGTGCTTTACATCCTGCACGCAGATCACGAACAGAATTGCAGCACGAATGCGATGCGGAGTATCGGCAGTGCGCACACCGATCCGTTCTCATCGCTCGCCGGCGCCGCGGCTGCGCTTTATGGTCCATTGCACGGCGGCGCGAACGAGATGGTGTTGCGGATGTTGAAGGAGATTGGTTCGGTTGAGAAGGTGCCTGACTACATCAAGCGCGTGAAGGCGGGTGAGTTTCGACTCATGGGCTTCGGTCACCGGGTTTACAAGAACTACGATCCGCGTGCTCGCATAATCAAGCAAGTGGCTTATGAAGTGTTTGAAGTGACGGGCAAGGATCCGCTGTTGGATATCGCGCTCGAGCTCGAACGGATCGCGTTGGAAGACGAATACTTCGTCAAGCGCCGGTTATATCCTAATGTCGATTTTTACTCGGGGATCATCTACCAGGCGATGCGTTTCCCGGTCGATATGTTTCCGGTAATGTTCGCGATACCGAGAACTTCGGGTTGGCTCGCGCAGTGGGTGGAGATGCTCGACGATCCCGATCAAAAGATCGCGCGCCCGCGCCAGATCTACCTCGGCCACCGCACGCGCGACTACATCCCGATCGATCGAAGATAGTCTCACGCAAAGACGCAAAGGAAGACGCAAAGACGCTAAGATTTTCCTTTGCGCCTTTGCGTGCTTTTCTTTGCGTCTTTGCGTGAAACTTCTTACTCGAGCATGCGCGCAGCGATCTCTTTCAGGATCTTCGCGCAGACGGTGCCGGTGATGTGAAGTGGGTCCATGCGCGGGTTGAACTCGACGATGTCCGCGCCCACGACTTTTCCCTTTAATCGCTGAATCAAATCGATAGCCTGTCGCGTCGACAAACCTCCCGGTTCGCGATGCGACACGCCAGGCGCAAACGCTGGATCGAGTGCGTCAACATCAAACGAGATATACACCGGTGAGTCGAACGTGAGTTCCAGATCCGACGTAATCCGGCGCATCTCAATCGACTCGACGTTAAACTTCCTCACCTGCTCGCGCTGGTCTACTGTGAAAGTCCTGATCCCAACCTGGACCAAACGCTTCACCAGTTTCTGTTCCATGATGCGCGCAAACGGCGACGCGTGTGAATTACGATTGCCCTGGTAACTATCGTAGATATCGGGATGCGCGTCGAAGTGAAGCACGCTGAGATCTTTATACTTACGCGCAAACGCTCTCACGATGGGATGCGTGATCGAGTGGTCTCCGCCGAGCGAGATGGGCGCCATCCCGTCGGCGATCAACGTATGAACCGAGTTTTCGATGAGCATATTCATGTCGCTGCCGGGCACTGGCTCGATGTCGCCCGCGTCGAAGAATGTCGAATCCCCGGACAGGTCAGTGCCGTTTTCACTTGTCAGGTTCCACGCATCGGAACGCAAGGCAGCGCGTATCTGCGGCGGCGCATCCGCGGCGCCTTTTGTGAATGACGAGTTTTCATCGTAACGAATTCCGATTAAGGCGAGCTTGGCGGGTTGTTCAGGCATGGCAGCCTCAATCTATCACAGTTTGTGTTATCTTCTGCGCCATTGTTCTATGAATCGGAACCCGGCTGAAATCGGTGGCGAAACAATAGACGTAGTTGGCGAGGCGACTGGTGAGTTTCCACCACCGACACAACCTGTGACCGACCGTGAGCAGACAAGCAAATCTGCGTTCATGGTGGGCGCCGGTATCCTCATCAGCCGAATCATCGGCGTCATTCGACAACGAGTTTTTGCCTACTATTTCGGCCAGTCTGCTGCTGCTGATGCCTTTAATGCTGCTTTCCGAATACCAAACTTTCTACAGAATCTTTTCGGTGAAGGTGCGCTGTCGGCATCATTTATTCCGGTATATGCAAATCTGCTCGCGCGTCACGACGAAAGAGATGCGAGCCGTGTAGCGAGCGCAGTATTCAGTTTGCTGGCATTGGTTACATCAATCGTGGTTGTTGCCGGGATCCTTGCCGCGCCACTACTAACTTCCGTCATCGCTTTTGGGTTTGAAGGCGAGCGGCGGGACTTAGTGATTCACCTGGTCAGGATTTTTTTCCCTGGGGCTGGCCTGCTGGTGTTGTCGGCCTGGTGTTTGGGTGTACTTAACAGCCACCGAAAGTTCTTCCTTTCCTACACGGCGCCAGTAGTATGGAATCTCGCGATCATCGTTTCGTTAGTCGTGTTCGGAGGACTACATCCAGGCCAACTGAACGCGAGCGCGCTAAACCAGTTTCAATTTCATCTTGCCGAATTAGTCGCGTGGGGGGCGGTAGTCGGCAGTGCGCTTCAGTTTGGTGTACAGCTACCTACTGTGTTTCGGCTTGCAAAGAAACTCCGGCCAACGTTTGACATTGCTAACAGCTACGTACGTGAAGTGGTCCGGAATTTCTTTCCTGTATTTATGAGCCGGGGCGTGATTCAGATCAGCGCCTTCATAGATGTTACCCTTGCCAGTCTCTTACCGACCGGAGCGGTCGCGGCAATTACGTATGCGCAGAGTCTTTACACCCTGCCTGTCAGTCTGTTTGGAATGTCGATATCGGCCGCGGAACTGCCCGCAATGTCGAGTGCCGTCGGCACCACCGATGAGGTCGCCGCTGAATTGCGACAGCGTCTTGACGATGGTCTGAGTCGAATCGCATTTTTCATCGTGCCATCGGCGGTAGCCATGTTGGCACTGGGAAATGTCATCACGGCGGTGTTGTACCAGACTGGTCAATTCAATCGTGATGCGACTTTCTATGTCTGGGGAATCCTGGCGGGCTCGACTCTCGGTTTGTTAGCGTCAACTCTTGGCCGCTTGTATGCTTCGACATACTACGCGCTGCACGACACTCGCACACCGCTTTTGTACGCGGTCATTCGGGTGATACTTACGGGCGTTCTTGGTTATCTCTTCGCCATTCCTCTGCCTCGGTGGCTTGGTATCGCTCCAAAATGGGGTGCCGCTGGACTCACCGCTTCGGCAGGCTTAGCCGGCTGGATCGAGTTTGCACTTTTGCGGCGAACACTCAACAACTGGATTGGACGAACGGGTCTGAGGTTTGTCTACGTCGCCAAACTCTGGCTCGCAGCGATCATTGGCGCGGCGATAGGCTTTTTGATTGAGGTTGGTATTGGTCTACAACATCCGTTAGTGGTTGCGATTTTAGTCCTGGGTCCGTACGGAGTTACGTATTTCGGTGTTACGTACGCGCTGAAAGTGACGGAGTCAGCCTCAGTGATCAAGCGAATCCTGCGCGTAATAGGCGTGAGGAGATAGGTGGTGCACCCAGCAGGGCTCGAACCTGCGACCTTCTGATCCGAAGTCAGGTCACGAGCACTGCATTAGGTTATAGCTTTTACTAACTACTAACATTTGTTACAGGTTGCAGCCGCCAACGAGTGCATCGATTACCACCTGTTATCATTGGTATCTGCGTAGTCTTGTCACAAGTTTGTCTCAACCGCATGGGGTGAACCCCTCGGTTGAGACAGTTTTTAATAGCACACTTGCCGTTGAATAAGTTTCACTTCTCAAACTATTGCGCTTGGTTCAGAATCTGCATCGGCTGGTGAAGCGGAGGCGAGCTCTGCTGGAGAGCAACTCG
>JBKPJP010000013.1:0-5065 GCA_046730735.1 Acidobacteriota bacterium
GCACCAGGGCCATGCACCAGATGCTGCACGGTCACTTCTTAGCAGCTTTCGAACTCAATCCACTGCTGCTACTAGCGATTCCCTTTTTATTGTTTGCCTTGCTTCGCTATAGCGTGATCGTGATGCGCGGTGGGGTGCCGCGGCACAACGTGTTGCCGGCGTCGTACATTTACGGCATCTTCTTCGTCATTCTCTCGTTCTGGATTTTTCGTAACACACCGTTCTATCCGTTTGTCTCGTGAGGAAAATTATGCGTGTAGTCGTCATTCTTTTTTTACTGCTCACGTTCGTCGTTTCGAATGTAAGCGTCGCTTCGGACAAACCCGTGATTCCAGCGCGACCAGTACACACGTTCTCCATCGTTGCGCGGGACCCAGCCACAGGCGAGCTCGGAGTGGCTGTGCAGTCACACTGGTTTTCAGTTGGTTCAATAGTGGCGTGGGCTGAAGCGGGAGTCGGCGCAGTTGCGACGCAATCGTTTGTCGATCCGAGTTACGGAAAGAACGGTCTCGACTTGATGCGAAGCGGCAAAAGCGCACCCGACACCTTGAAGGAGTTGCTCGCGAAAGACGAAGGACGCGAAGTTCGGCAGGTCGCGATGATCGATGCGCAGGGTCGTGTCGATGCGTGGACCGGCAAGAACGATATTCAAGCCGCCGGCCACATCGTCGGCAAAGATTTTTCCGTGCAGGCCAACTTGATGCTCAACGATAAAGTCTGGCCCGCAATGGCGCGCGCGTTTGAGAGCGCGAAAGGAGATCTAGCCGAACGTATGCTGGCGGCGCTCGATGCGGCGCAGGCAGCCGGCGGCGACATTCGCGGGCGGCAGTCGGCGGCGTTAATCGTAGTCACGGGCAAGCCCACCGGCCAGGCTTGGAAGGATCGGACCTTTGATCTACGCGTCGACGACAGCCCGGAGCCTTTGCTCGAGCTTCGTCGTTTAGTGAAGTTGCAGCGTGCGTACAACCACATGAACGCCGGTGACTTGGCAGTTGAAAAGAAAGACAACGAAGGCGCACTGCGTGAGTATGGCGCGGCGGAGAAGCTCGTCCCGAATAACGCCGAGATGATCTACTGGCATGCCGTGGCGCTGGTCAACATGGGCCGGGTCGAAGAGTCGTTGCCGCTCTTCCGCAAAGTGTTTGCGATGGACCGCAATTGGATTACGCTTACTCCGCGTCTGCCCAAATCCGGCTTGTTGCCCGACGATCCGAAGATAATCGAACGAATTGTTTCAGTGGGGAAGCAATAGGTCATATTGCCCTGTTGGTTGGACCTGTTTCTTCTTGACGCCCAAAGCCCTCTCGCCTTATAAGAGCAGGCACACTTTAGCGCCCCGTTCCTCTCGCCCATTACGAATTCGACTCGAGGACGAACTGCATGCATACCCTTACCCCCGGACAGTGGTATCTTCGCTTCACGTGCGAACACTGCCACAAAAAAGAGATTCTCTTCGCCGACCTCTCGCGTGGTGAAGCAAAGATCAAAGCGACTTATATCGTTGAGTGTTCGAGTTGTGCCCACACTGGCTCATACGACGGCGACGAGATTGAGCGCTACCAGCATCCATCACATCCGGACGCTTGAATCGGTGGCCCGTTGATTGGTCCATTCAACTACCAGACACAAACCCATGACGAAATAGAACACAGTGACCACTTCAGAGTCGCCCCAGTTGTAATGGACCACGCCGCTCGTGAAGAATCCAAGCGTGCCGCCGAGTGCGCCGATAGCGATGCCGCGCGTAAAATCCTCAATCCCGGCGCGGCGCTGAATTCGCCAAAGCATGCGAACATAAACCCCTAACAAGATCAGCCAGACGATCAACGCCGGCACTCCTCGTTCGAGCGCTATCTGCAACAAGTTGGAATGCATGTGGCCGATCGGCTGGCGGCCGTTGTCAAATAAACCCCACTCGCGCCAGTGTCCTTTGATTGAATCCATGCCGACGCCAAAAACAAGGTGACGCGGTTTACTGATCAGCAAGGTGAAGCCTTCTTCCCAAACCATCTCGCGCCAGCTCGTCGATTGGTCTGACTTGTCGAAGAAACGAATGCTGCGTTTCTGCTGTAACAACACGGCGCTTGCGAGGACGAGTGGCAAGGCACAGGCAGCGACGACGAGAATCGTGCGACGTGAAGATGTGAGCAGCAACATGACCCCGGCGGAGACCGCGAATCCGATCCACGAAGCACGCGTGACAGTCATGGCGAGCGCAAAGATCAACCCGGCGATTGCAACGAGCAGCAACCCGCCCATTAGATTTGTTTTTCGTTTAAGTGCCAGAAAGATACCGAGTGCGAGTGAGGCGATCAGTTGCAGCACTTCTGAGTAAGTGACCCAGTGATTGTAGAATCCGGTAGCGCGCCAATCACGTCCGCGTGACCAACTGCTGATGCCGAGTTGTTCCAGGCTGTTCGTTCCGGGCAACAACTCTCCGCGCGGCACTTCCAGCTCCGGCATCCATTCAACGCGATAGATCCTCACTTTCGCGGGCGACGTTCCCGCGGCGAGCGCTGCTGCGAGTTCTTCAGGTGTGCCGACGCGTTGTCCATCAACCTGCCAGATCGTGTCGCCGTTTACGATCGGTGCTGGTTTGTTTACGGTCCTCGTGCGAAACACTGCTTTCGCTAAAGGGCTCGCGGGTGTGACACCTTGAATCTTCACACCTTTTCCGATTGCCAACTGCCCCGCAGTCAGAAAAACATTAATCATGCACGATCCAATCAGCGTCAGGGCCAGGAGCCGGACCATTCGCAATGAGCGCACGTTCTGGGCCACGAGGTAAACGATCGTGAACAGACTCGCCGCGCGCATCTTTCCGATCGACATGAACGGGTTGTAAGAAAAGATTCCGGAAATTCCGCTGAGCACGAAAAATCCGAGCAGTACGTAGTCAACCGGCGAGCGAGAAAGTAGGGGTCGCGGGTAGACCGCGAAACGCGCGGCCCAAAGCACCATTCCCAACAACCACGCCGCCTGCGTCACCGCAATCGAGTGAGGTGCAAACAAGGCAATGAGAAAGAGACAGCCAATAGTAGCTCTCTCGAGCGCAGTCGAAATCTGCATAGGTGGCATATTAGAATGCTAAAGGTCTTCTATTCTACCGATTAGGGAATTCAATGCGTATCATCCTGTTAATCTTAATGCTGTCTACAGTCGCTTCGGCGCAAACAGTCACTCCCACGGACCACGTGAAAGCGATTCAGGACGACGCGCGCGTCCAGGCCGCCTTCGACCACATCGACAAGACTCGCGACGAGATACTACGCGAATGGATTGCCATCACCGAGATCAACGCGCCGTCAAAACAGGAACAGGAACGCGCTAAATTTATCGAAAGCCTGCTGCGCAGACACAAGCTCGATATCCGTTACGACTCCGCCGGCAATCTCATCGCCACGCGCAAAGGCACTGGCGGTGGTCCAGTGACTGTTTTCGATGCTCACATGGACACGGTCTTCAAACCTGGGCTGAAGATCAAAGCAACTGTTCGCGACGGCCGTGTTTATGCTCCCGGAATCGGCGACGACACGCGCAACATCGAAGCCTTGCTCGCAACGCTTCGCGCACTCGATGCGGCTAAGATCAAAACCAAAGGCGATCTTGTTTTCCTCTTCACCACTGACGAAGAAGAGGGCATGAGCGGCGCGAAGCAGTATACGAAAGATAACAAAGGCAAGGTTGATTACTACATCGCCCTCGACGGCGGTTACGAAGGTTTCACCTACGCCGGCATCGGCATCAACTGGTACCGCCATCACTTCATTGGACCAGGAGGTCACACGCGGTCGCGCACGCCTCCGTATTCCGCAACGTTGCCGCTCGCGCATGCAATCGCACGTATTTACGAGCTGAAAGTTCCAACGAATCCGTCGTCGAATCTGAACATCGGGATGCTCGGCGGTTCGGAAGTGGTAAATGCAAAGGCTTCGGATGCCTGGTTCACTGTCGACCTCCGTTCGACTAGCAACGACGTTATCGCGGATCTCGAAAAGAAGATTGCGACGATTCTCGACGAGGAAGCGAAGCGCGCCGGAGTGACACTGAAAACTGATGTGATCTCTTCGTCACCTGCGGCCGTCCTGCCCGGCAATCGTGAGTCGAATCTGGTCAAGATCGCTGAAGCGGTCCATCGCGCGATGGGTTTTGATCCGCCGATCGGAAATGCCGGTTCAAACAATTCAAGCGCCGCGCTTTTGCAGGGCATCAATTCGATCTCGACCGGCGCTGGTCCATGCAGCGACTCGCACGCGCTGACCGAGAATTGCGAGATCGAACCGCTTTACAAAGGAATCAAGAAGATCCTGTTGCTCGAAGTTGCTTTGGCAGGACTAGCTCAATAACACAAGAAGCGGAGGCAAGCCCCTCTTCCTGACTTGTTCTAGCCGAGTTTGTTGGAGGACTTTACAGCCATAGCTAGAACAAGTCAGGAAGGAGGGCTTGCCCCCGCTGCTGGTAAATCAGTGGCCTTCACCGGCAAGCATCACGAAACCGGTGCGAAGAATGATTTTGAGATCCATTAGCAACGACCAGTTTTCGATGTAAAAAAGATCGAGCCGCACCATCTCTTCAAAGGGCAAACGGTTTCGACCCGAGACTTGCCACAGCCCGGTCAGTCCGGGCTTCATGTCGAGTCGTTTGCGATGCCATAACTCGTACGCTTCAACTTCGTACGGAATCGGTGGTCGTGGTCCAACCAAACTCATATCACCCGACAAGACGTTTAGTAACTGCGGCACTTCATCGAGACTCGTGCGGCGCAGGAGTTTGCCGATGCGCGTGATGCGCGGATCGGAGTGCAGTTTGTAAGTCGGCCTGGCTTCGTTGCCGAGATTTGCCTCTGCGCGCCCGGCAATAAACGCGCGCTGGTATTCGCGATGAAGCTCGGCATCGGCGTTAGCCTGCATCGTGCGAAACTTGTAAAGCAGAAAGAGCCGGCCATCCATGCCGACACGCTCCTGCGTGTAAAACACCGGGCCTTTCGAGTCGAGTTTGATAAGCAGCGCAATCAGCAGCCAGAGCGGCAGTAGCAGAAAGATCGCGAGCGCTGCGAAGATCAGAT
>JBKPJP010000014.1:0-14070 GCA_046730735.1 Acidobacteriota bacterium
TTCGCCACCTTTGCGGCTTGGCGGAAACTTTGCGCCTTTGCGTGAAACTTCTTTCGTTCAAAATATGAAACTCTTCGCTGCTATCATTACGCTCGCCTTCTTAATCTCTCCGGCCGTCGCCCAACAAGTCGCCGACCCCGAATTCAACACTTTGGTCGAGAATCCGGCTTACAAACGTGAGGGCCCGCGGGTGATGTTTGATGAAGCACATCACAACTTTCACACCACCGACGGCCGCTACAAACCGTTCGTCGATCTCGTATCGAACGACGGCTATCGCGTGATTCGCAATCGCCAGTCTTTCAGCAAAACAACGCTCGCCATTTACAAGATCCACGTTATCGCCAACGCGCTCGGGGCCTAAGAAATGGACGACGATGGCGCCGATAAATCAGCGTTCACGGACGAAGAGATTCAAGCCGTACAAGACTGGGTGAAGGGCGGCGGTGCGTTGTTGCTCATCGCCGATCACGCGCCGTTCGGTGGCGCTGCCGCGGCACTCGCCAGCCGTTTCGGCGTTGATATGAGCAAAGGCTATACGTTCGATCCGCAGAACTCAGTCGCCGGTGCTCCGACGCAGTTGATCTTCTCCCGTGAAAACAAACTGCTCGCCAACCACCCTATAACCGAAGGCCGCAACGAGGGTGAGCGTCTCAAGCTCGTACGTAGTTTCACCGGCCAGTCGTTGAAAGGACCAGAAGGCAGCACCGCTATTCTTGTCTTGTCAGACAATGCCATCGACCGTCTCAATTTTGCCTCGCAGGAATCCGTTCACGCAGGCGGACGCGCGCAAGCGGTCGCACTGAAGTTCGGCAAGGGCCGCGTGCTGGTCCAGGGTGAAGCCGCGATGCTTTCGGCCCAGGTCTCAGGCCCTGACAAGCGCGCGATGGGCATGAACGTGCCCGGCAATGACGACAGGCAATACGTGCTCAACGTGATGCACTGGTTGTCAGGTGTGTTAAGAGAAAAATAAGTGTGGGATCGGAAACGTCAGTTGATCTGGATAATCGGCGGGCTCGTGATGGGCACTTACGTCGCTTATTCCAACTCGTTTCTGGATGACGGGACTTTTGTTCTCAGCTTCTTCGTGTTCATGGAGATGCTGATACTGCTGATTATGGCGGGACTCTTCTACTGGTATTCGCGACACTAATTCGGGGGCCGCAGATGAACGCGGAAAACGCGGATTTAGTTCGGTTGCTGCATTGATTTCGCTCGAACAGTAATTCCTTCGTTACCGACGACCAATAAACTGCGCGCTTGACCGAACGGCGCACTCGACGGCACGTACGAGAGCACATATCGATTCTGTCGCAATTCGTCGCAGATCGTCTTCGCTGCTACTTGCGGCTCATCGATCGAAAAGATCTGCCCCCCCGTTCCTTCCGCCAGCTTATCAATCACGACTTTCGGCTTCGGCACGTCGCGCCGGATCGCTCCACGTGTGCGATCCACTGCCTGCACTGCATAGACCATGATGTTTTCTGATTGCAGTTCGGCGAGGGTTTGTTCGAATGTCGCTTTACTGCCGCGATCGAGTCCGTCGCTGATCACGACGATGATGCGCTTCGGATTCTGCATCGGTCGCAACGCTTCTTCGACCACCGCGCGAATTGCGTCGAACAGGTGCGGCTGGCCCTTTTTGCGAAACAGCTTCAACTTCGTTTCGATCGCTTTTGCATCGTCAGTCCAGTCGGAAACGATCTCCGCCTCCTCGTCGTACCCGATGATCAGCAGCTTGTCGCCTTCGAAAATCTCGTAAGCAAACTCGCGGGCTGCCTGTTCCAGCTTGTCAACGTCAGCGCGAATAGTTAGTGAGTTATCGACCAGCAGCACGATGCGCGCCGGCGAGGGGTCGGGAGTGAAGTTGCGAATCGACTGTTCGATGCCGTTGTCGTAAATGGAAAGCTCTTTACTCGTGATGGGTGCGTTTTTGTTGCCGTCGCGACGCGCCACCACTCCGACCATCACGCCGCCCGAAGCATTCGCGTTAGGACGATAGCCCGACTGGCCTGCAATCGAAACTGCCAGCACCGCGGTTGTGAGCAACGTGATCAGAACTCTTGGCCGACGCATGTTTTGACACCTGAAACGATTAATCGCCGGTTGAGGCCTTGGAGGATGAAGGCTTATCGGCAGTCTTTTTAGCGGGGGAGCTCTCTTTCGACTTCTTCTCAGTTTTGTCAGATTTTGATTCCGATGTTGATTCGGATTCTGACTTGTCGCCTTTAGTTGTCTTACCGGCGTAATCAGTTACATACCAGCCAGTGCCCTTGAACTGAATCGCAGGGGCCGACAGCTTTTTCTCCAGCTTGCCACCACACTTTCCGCACTTCGTCAGGGGCTTGTCGCTCACCTTCTGAAACGCCTCGACGTGGGCTCCACACTTTCTACATTCGTACTCGTAAATCGGCATAACTCACTTTTACTCCATACCCGTCTAGAGTTCAAGGGTGACTATCTTTCTTTGCGCTCTCTGCGGCCCTCTGCGTCCTCTGCGCGAAAGGAAAGTTTCACGCAAAGACCGCAAAGGGCCGCCGAGCCCGCAAAGAAGAACATGCTTTGCAACTTGCCGCGGGCATCGTCTATCCTCTCAGCCAGAAGATGTCGAACAGTGCTCAATCTCTTTCTCTAGAACGCAAGATCAAAATGCACGAGGCGCGCGAGGGGATTATCAATCGCCTCGCGATGACTCTGCCTCACGCCATCAATCTCGACCGCTTCCTGAACGTGATCGTCTCAGAACTCGGCCGTATGATGAACGTCGATCGCTGCGACGTGATCCAGTTGAAGTCCGCGAGCGAGTTGCGCATCAGTCACGAGTGGCGCGCGTCGAACGACGTGCCTTCCAGTCTTGGAACAGTTATTCCACTCGACCTGAAACAACTTTCCGAACAGGTCGATCTAAGAAAACCGATTCGTCTCAACGACATCTCCGCCGCCGGCCTGGACCAGAAGGTCCGGTATATCGCCGCCAGTCTCGGCACTCGCTCGCTGCTTGTTGTGCCGGTGATGCTTGGTGAGAACGTGCTTGGCCTGGTTGGTCTACACACAACGCGCACGCCACGCGAGTGGCTCGACGATGAAGTCTCGTTTCTGCAATCGATCGCGGGACAGATCGCCATTGGCTATCAGTACACTCGTCTCTACACGGATAAGGAACGCGAAGCGGAAACGAAGCGCGCGCTGTTGTCGATCGCGAATGCGCTGAACGCGCGTTCTGATTTTCGTGAAGTGTCGACGCTCGTACTCGAACGTGCGATTGCGCTCGTCGGCGCTGACTACGCGGCGCTGGGCGTGCTGGAGCCGGCGGGCGGTCGCATCAATCTCGCCGCGTTCAAATCCGCGCCTGATGTCGCGATCGACACTGTTCAGGGATTAGTGGACGAACACGGACAGTCGCTGGACGTGACTGCATTTCCAGCGATGGTCGAGGTGCTGGCACAGGGCAAGACGATGCGCCTGCTCGAGACTGATCTGCCGCTTGCGTGGCGATTCGCGTTCAACGCGATCCTTGGCGGGCGCGCCGCGCTCGTGGCGCCCGTTAGAGTCGGTGGACAAACGTTTGGTCTGCTCGGACTTGTTTGGAGCCAGGCACGCGAGGGATTTGAGGAACACGAAGTCGCGCTCGTCGAGGGCATCGCGGATCAGATCGGCACGGCACTCGAGCGCGATCAGTTGTCGGCGGAGGTCATGCACCTGCGCAGCGCGCTGCACGAACGTTATGGCGAGGATCGAATCATCGGTCAGACCGCCGCCATACATCGAGCGATCGAGCTGGCGTTGAGCGTTGCCGACACGCAGACGACGGTTTTGATCGAAGGCGAATCGGGCACCGGAAAAGAGCTGTTGGCGAACTTGATTCACTACAACTCGGGTCGCGAAGATCAGCCTTACGTCAAACTCAACTGCGGCGCGATTCCCGAAACGTTGCTCGAGTCGGAGCTCTTCGGTCACGAGAAAGGCGCGTTTACTGACGCGCGCGCACTGCGTCGCGGGCGCTTCGAAGAAGCGAATGGCGGTACGTTGTTTCTCGACGAAGTGGGCGAGATGAGTCCGTCAGCGCAAGTGAAACTGTTGCGTGTGTTGCAGGATGGAGAACTGACGCGCGTCGGCGGCAATGAAGTGATCAAGACTGACGTTCGTGTTGTGGCGGCGTCGAATGTCGATTTGAAACGTGCTGTTGAGCTCGGCAGTTTTCGGCAGGATCTTTTCTACCGGCTATCAGTCTTTCCGATTAAATTGCCACCGCTGCGTGAACGGCCCGAGGACATTCATCCGCTCGTCATTCACTTTCTCGAACACTACAAACAGAAGACCGGCCGCTTCATCTCGGGTATTTCGAAAGACGCGTTACAGGCGTTGATCACTTACGAATGGCCCGGTAATGTCCGTGAGCTCGAAAACGCAATTGAGCGCGCCGTGATCATCGCTTCCGGTCGCCAGATCGAGCTCGAAGATCTGCCCGAAGCCATTACCAAGATTGCATTGCAGGAACGCGATCGGATCAAAGTCGAACGTGCGAAGGCCGCCAGCGAAGGCCGCACTACGACGTTTGAGGTCACTGTACCCTCGTCAATGGAAGAGATTGAACGCCAGGCCATCGAAGCCACACTCGAATTCACATCGGGAGACAAGTCACAAGCCGCCCGCCTTCTGGACATCGGCCGTAAAACACTCTATCGGAAACTGGAACAGTACAACGGCAAGCCATGAAATTGCCGATTTCCGATTGCCGATCGCCGATTTGCAGACGTCCGGCATGAGAAATCGGCAATTGGCAATCGGAAATCGGCAATGATATAGTCCAACGCCTCGTAATCTTACGTAGAAAGGACCCAGAAAATGGGACATGATGATTATCGGAGAGACAGCGGCGACAGCGTCTCAACCAGATTAACTTACCTGCTTATCGGCGGTGGTATTGGCGCCATTCTCGCGCTGCTTTTCGCGCCGAAGTCGGGACAGGAACTGCGCGGCGACATCGCGGACGCCACGAGAAAAGGTATCGATCGTTCTCGCGAGGCGGCCCAGCAGTTGGGCGACCGGGCGGGTGAATACTACGAAGCGACGCGTGGTCGCGCGGCTGAGCTTTATTCACAGGCCACTGAGAAAGTCACTGATATGGCCCAATCAGCTCGCGAAGCAGCCGCACGCCAGGGTGGAACGCTGAGTGCCGCACTCGACGCCGGCAAGAAGGCTTATCAGGAAGAAAAACGGAAAACCGAGATGTCGGGCCGCATCGATGCGTCTCCCAACTACGGTGGTGAAACGACTAACTAGGTAAACGTCGGAATGTACCTCCCAGCGCTTCTGCAAATGAGCACTCGTGATCCGCTGTTCTGGATCCTCGTGATTATTGCCGCCTCGTTTCTCGTGATCGCGATCGCGATGATCGCGATCGCGACGTTTGTGAGTCGAGCGGTGAAGTCAGTGAACCGGATGGAAGAAAAGATGGAGCCGCTGCTCGAACGCGTTACGGCGATGAGCGAGCAGGGTAAGCAGATCGCGGTGCAAGGGAAACTGATCGCGGAGCAGTTCACTGCTGTTTCGGGCCATCTCTCGACCGCGACTTTGCACTTCTCCGAGTCGCTGGCGATCATCAAGAGTGAGATTGCGGAACTGCGAGCGCTGGTAAGCGACACGGCCGTCGAGGCTCGCGATAAAGTTGAACTCGTGAGCCGCACTATCGATCGGACGCAAAAGCAAGTGGCATTAACGACTGATTTTGTCCAATCGAAGGTGATAGAACCGGCCCGCGAAATAGCCGCGATTATGGTGGGCTTCCGCCGCGGCCTCGAAGTACTCGTGGCCCCGATGCCGAAGCCCATTAATCAAACCTACGGCGAGGATGAGATGTTTATCGGTTGATTAAACGAGAAGCCGATCTTAACCGAACCCGAGCCAGATCATCGTTGCTGGCTCGGGTTTTTGATTGCCAATTACTTTGTTAGTATTGCGAATTCAAACTATGTCGACAGAAACCCCTTTAGATCTCAAGAAAACCATCAATTTACCGAAGACCGCCTTTGCGCAAAAAGCTAACCTGGCGCAAAGCGAACCCGTGCGCCTCGAGAAGTGGAACAAGCTCGATCTCTATCAGTTGATCCGGCGCGCGTGTGAGGGCCGGCCGAAGTTCATAATGCACGATGGCCCGCCATACGCGAACGCCGACATCCATCTCGGCACCGCGATGAACAAGGTCCTCAAAGACTTCATCATCAAATCGCGCACGATGATGGGCTTCGACACGCCTTACGTTCCGGGTTACGACTGTCACGGTCTGCCTATCGAAACACACGTCGAAAAGGCGCTCGAGAAAAAGGGCAAGAAGAAGAACGACTTGAACGCTGAGACGTTTCGACGCATCTGTCGCGAACACGCTGAGAATGCGTTGAAGAGCCAGACGCGCGACTTCAAACGACTCGGCATTCTCGGTGAGTGGGACAATCCTTACCTCACGATGTCGAATCACTACGAAGCCGAAACGGCGCGTATGTTTGGTCGCTTCGTCGAGCGCGGTTGGGTTTATAAAGGCGCGCGTCCTGTTTACTGGTGTCTCAAGGACCAAACAGCGCTCGCGGAAGCTGAGGTCGAATACCATCAGCACACGAGCCCGTCGGTGTATGTGAAGTTCCCGCTGCAAAGTGATCCGGCCGAGATCGATCCGGCACTCGCGGGTCGCAAGGTGTTCATTCTGATTTGGACCACGACGCCGTGGACGCTGCCCGCGAACCTTGGTATCGCAGTGAATCCTAATTATGAATACTCCGCTTTCGAACACGGCGATGAGGTTTACATTGTTGCGAGTGATCTGGTTGAAGCGGTGGCTGCGAAGTGCAATGTAGGAGACACGCCGCCGAAAGTGCTGGCACGCTTTCCGGGTACAAAACTGGATCGACTTGAAGCCCGGCACGCCTGGCTCGATCGCATGTCGCTGCTGATGATGAGCGAGTTCGTCACGCTTGGCGGTGAAGCAGACGCGGAAACAGAGCTCGACGTCCGTGAAGCTGAGAAGAAGCCGGCGGCCAGCAAAGCGGGAACCGGCTGCGTGCACACTGCATCCGGTCATGGTCACGACGATTTCGTGATCAGCAGGCGTTACGGTTTGGAAGTCTATTGTCCGGTTGACCACGCCGGGCGCTTCACGCCTGACGTGGAACACTTCGCGGGCCAGCGCGTGTTTGACGCAAACGACGGGATCGTCGAGTTCATGCGCGAACGCGGCGTGCTGCTCTTCAGTGAGAAGTTTGACCATCGTTATCCGCACTGCTGGCGTTGCAAGAATCCGGTGATCTTTCGCGCCACACCGCAGTGGTTCATCGCGATGGACCAGGTCAATAGCGATGTGGTCGAAAAAGATGAAGACGGCCGCGATCGCTCAAATTTCACGGACAACTTGCCGGACACGCCGGCGAGATCGTTACGTGGTGTAGCAATCTCCGAGACTGAGCGCGTCAAGTGGATTCCGGCATGGGGCGTCGATCGCATGCGCAACATGTTGAAAGGCAGGCCTGACTGGTGCGTCTCCCGACAGCGTGTTTGGGGCGTCAACATTCCGGTCTTTTACTGCGCGCGCTGCAACGAAGCGGTTGCGGATCGGGCGGTGATCGATCACGTGGCCGACATCTTCGAGAAAGAGTCGGGCGATGCGTGGTACACGCATGACGCGAAAGATCTGTTGCCTGAGGGTTTCACCTGCAAGGGCTGCGGAGCGCAGGAGTGGACCAAAGAGTCTGACATTCTTGACGTGTGGTTCGACAGTGGCACGTCATCCATAGCCGTGCTGGAGAACCGGCCCGAACTGCGCTGGCCCGCGGATGTCTACATCGAAGGAGGCGATCAATTTCGCGGCTGGTTCAATTCGTCGCTGATGATCGGCATCGCGGCTCACGATCGCGCGCCTTACGACACTGTGATCACACACGGCTGGACACTCGATGCCCACGGCCGCGCGATGCACAAGTCTGCCGGCAACGCGGTCGAGCCTGACAAAGTGATCAAACAATCGGGCGCGGAGATCATTCGTCTCTGGTGTGCGTCGTCAAACTATTTCGACGACATGCGCGCGTCTGACGAGATTCTCCAGCGCGTGATGGATGGGTATCGAAAGATGCGCAACACCGCGCGCTTCGCTCTCGGGAATCTCGATGGCTTCGATCCCGAGCGTGACAGTGTGCCCGTCGATGAGATGGAAGAGATCGATCGCTGGGCACTCGCGGAGTTGAATCGCGTCACGAAAGAGGTGTGGGCGGCGTACGAAGCTTACGAGTTTCACAACGTCTATCGCGCGCTGTACGCCTTCGCGACCGTGACGCTTTCGGCGCGTTATTTCGACATCATCAAGGATCGTCTTTACACGTTCGCGCCGCGCAACAAGGCGCGCCGCTCCGCGCAGACGGCGCTGTTGCAAATCGGTGATGCGCTCGCACGCATGTTCGGGCCGATCCTCGTGTTTACGGCGGACGAGATCTGGGAAAACTTGCCGGGGCGCAGGGAAGAGTCGATCCACCTGGCGCTATTACCCACCGCCAGCGATGAAAATCACGACGCGTTGCTCGCGGAGTGGGAACGACTTTATGCAATTCGAGACGATGTGCTGCGGGCGTTGGAAGAAGCGCGCGTCGCGAAGCGTATCGGCAGTTCGCTGGAAGCGAAAGTGATCCTGAACGCTTCGGGCAGTGCCCTCGAGTTACTGCAAAAGCATCAAAAGGATCTGCGGTATCTGTTCATCGTGTCGCAGGTGGAGCTTGGGAACTCCGGCGCAGGCGCGGGCGTTTCGATTACGATCACAGACGCGGACGGCAAAAAGTGCGAGCGCTGCTGGAACTATTCGACGCACGTCGGCGAATCGCAGACTTATCCGACGGTCTGCGAGCGCTGCGTCGCGGCGTTGCAGGAGATTGAACAAGGATAGGCAACGAGAAAGAACGACTCAGAAAGTAGAACAAGTCAGGAAGAGGGGCTTGCCCCCGCTTCTGGACTAATTCACTAAACGGCGGGGGCAAGCCCCTCTTCCTGACTTGTTCTATTTGTCGACATTAGTTTTATCGTGGACACGAGCATCAATAAAGCAACTGATTTGCGCGCGCGATTCGCGTGGCGCGCCGGCTATCTGCTCGCCGCGTTCGGCATTTACATGGCTGACCAGGCCTCGAAAGCGTGGGCGGTAAGAGCGCTGCGCTTCGGTGACGAACGCGTGGTCATTCCCGGGTTCTTTCAGTTCATCTACACCGAAAACCCCGGCATCGCGTTCGGACAGTTGCAGGAAGGCGGTGCGTTTGGCCGGTGGTTCTTCGTCGTACTCGCGGTGCTGGCAGCCATTGCTGTTCTTTATTACTTCATGCGCACGCCGCGAAACGATGATCGCGTGCTCGGCGCTTGCGCACTCCTGCTCGCCGGCATCGCCGGCAACCTGACGGATCGCGCGCGCCTCGGCTATGTCGTCGACTTCATCGTGCTGCACGCGGGCCAGTATCATTGGCCCACCTTCAACATCGCCGACGCGAGCATCACTGTCGGCGCGTTGTTGCTCGCTTACGATCTGATTTTTAGCCACCGATCTACGCGAAAAAACGCCGAGCTTGATTCGCGTTCATCCGCGTAATCCGCGGCTGTTTATTTTTATGTACCCGGAAATTATTCGTATCGGCAGTTTCCCCATTAACACTTACGGCGTCTTTCTCGCCGTCGCCTTCCTGTGCGCGATCGTGATCGCGACCAGACTCGCGCAGCGTGATGGGTTGCCGCGCGAGCGGATCTACGATCTCTGTTTGTGGATGTTGCTCGGCGGCCTCGTCGGCTCGAAGATTCTGATGCTCTTCACCGAACCGGAATATCGCGACAATCCGCTGCAACTCATCTCGCTCGACTTCCTGCGCTCAGGCGGCGTTTGGTACGGCGGGCTACTCGGCGCCGTGGCAGTCAGCTACTTCCTGATGAAGCGCTACAAACTGCCGTGGTGGAAAACTGCCGACGCGTGCGCACCGGGAATCGCTGTCGGAAACTTCTTCGGGCGCCAGGGATGCTTCGCTGCGGGTTGCTGCTGGGGTAAACCAACCTCACTGCCTTGGGGCGTGAAGTTTTCCGAGTTGGGCCACGAAATCACTGGGGTGCCGACGAACACTTACCTGCATCCGACGCAGCTCTACGAGTCGTTTGCGATGTTGCTCGTCTTTTTCTTTCTCCTCTGGCTGCACAAACGCAAACGCTTCAGCGGCCAGGTAATTCTTGCCTACGCCTTGCTCTACTCGGCCATCCGCTTCGCTATAGAATTCGTGCGCGACGATCCACGCGGCGACGTACTCGGCTTGACCACGCTGACCGGGCTTTCAACTTCGCAGTTGATCAGTTTGGTTGTGGGAATCACGTCGCTGATCGTGCTCATCGTGCGGCGGCGTCGCGCGCAGCAGTTAGAAAAGACCGGCGGGCTGGTGGCCAACGGCGCCCGCGCGTAAACAACTATGAAAATCCTGGTTTCGCTACTTACGCTGGCGTTGTTCTTTACGCCTTCGCTGCTTCTTTCACAGTCGCCACAGCAACTCGCATTGCCGTCTGAAAAGCACCTGAGCAACATCAGGCAATTAACTTTCGGCGGCGAGAACGCTGAGGCCTATTTCTCCGCCGACGGCAAACAACTCATCTTCCAGTCGACGCGCGATGGTCACGGCTGTGATCAGATCTACTCGATGAACGTTGACGGCTCGAATGTGAGGATGCTTTCGAACGGCGAGGGACGGACCACTTGTTCTTACTTTTACCCGAACGGAAAGCGAATCCTTTATTCGTCAACACACCTCGGTGACAAACAGTGTCCGCCGAAACCGGATTTTTCAAAAGGTTACGTCTGGGCCGTGTATCCGACTTACGACATCTTCACCGCCAACCCCGATGGCTCGAACCCGAAGCAACTGACAAACACACCCGGCTATGACGCGGAGACAACGATCACGCTCGACGGCAAGAAACTCGTTTTCACATCGATGCGTGGCGGCGATCTCGACATCTACACGATGGACGCCGACGGCAAAAACGTGCGCCAGTTGACTAATGAGATCGGTTACGATGGTGGTCCATTCTGGTCTTACGACGGCAAGCAGATCGTCTATCGCGCGCATCATCCGCAGACGGAACAACAGAAGCAGGACTATCTGGATCTGCTGAAACAGAACCTGATTCGTCCCACTGCGCTCGAGATCTGGGTGATGAATGCCGATGGTTCGAGCAAGCGGCAAGTGACGAACAACGGCAAGGCCAACTTTGGTCCATACTTCTTCCCGGACGGTAAACGGGTCATCTTCGCGTCGAACATGGACGATCCGCGCGGACGAAATTTTGATCTATATAAGATCAATGTTGACGGCAGCGGTCTCGAGCGGATCACTTTCAGCGACGCGTTCGACGGTTTTCCGATGTTCTCGCCTGACGGGAAGAAGCTTGTGTTTGCGTCCAACCGCAACGCGAAAGTGCAAGGCGAGACGAACGTGTTCATTGCCGACTGGGTTGAGTAAAACACGATCTTTTCACGCAAAGCCGCAAAGGGAAGACGCAAAGACGCAAAGATATGACTCAGTTTTCTTTGCGTCTTTGCGGCTCTGCTTTGCGCCTTTGCGTGAAACAAAAGGCCAGCGATATGAAATCGAAACGACTATTAATTCTTTCCACAACTCTGCTGCTTGTCAGCGTTGCCGTCGTCGCACAGCAATCGGCGCTTGAACCATCTCCGGAGAAGCTTCAGCAACACATCAGCTATCTCGCGTCGGACGCTTTGGACGGGCGACGCACGGGGACCGCGGGCGCAAACGATGCGGCGCGTTACATCGCCGGTGAATTTTCGCGCGCCGGTCTGATGCCGGGAGTGGGGAAAGCGGCGCGCAAGCCACGCGCTATTATTGCGAGTTATCTCCAGACATTTCCGTACGTCGGTCGCGTCGAGTTGGGCAAGAACAATGTGCTCTCGCTGCAGGACGACGTGGCCGTTGCTAATCTGCGCGTTGGCGAAGACTGGATGCCGCTCGGTATTTCAGCCAATCAGACGCTCAACCTGACGGGAATCGTAAACGCCGGCTACGGCATCACCGCGAACGAGCTCAACCACAACGACTACAAAGGAATATTTTCTAAAACCCAGCTTGCCGTGATTCGCACAGGCACCCCCGACGGCGACAATCCGCACGGAAGGTTCACGACCGCCGGTCAGCTTCGTTTTAAGGTCGCGGCAGCTCAGAGCGCCGGAGTAGGCGCGCTGCTGATTATCTCGGACGAAGACAATCTCAAAAACGAGCCGCTCGCGCAGTTGCGTTATGACAATGCCGGGCTGGCGGGTATCCCGGTTGCGGTCATCTCGAAACAGGCCGCGGAGAAGTTAGCAACTGCGAAACAAGTTACACTTACAACCGACGTCATGCGCGCCGAAGTTCCCTCGTACAACGTTATCGGTGTTCTCGAAGGCTCGGATCCGGTACTGAAAAAAGAAAACATCATCATCGGCGCACACTACGATCATCTCGGTCGTGGTGGCGAAGGCAGCGGCAGCCTGGCGCCGAAGGCCGGCGAGATACATCACGGCGCTGACGATAATGCGTCGGGAACGGCAGGACTGATCGAGTTGGCGCGTATTTTCAGCGCTCAACAACCGAAGTTGAAACGCACGCTCATCTTCATCGCTTTCGGCGGCGAAGAAGAAGGCTTGCTCGGATCAAATTACTACGTTAATCATCCGTTCACGCCGCTTACGAACACAGTCGGCATGATCAACATGGACATGATCGGCCGCATGAAAGATCGCAAACTGGTGATTGGCGGCGTCGGCACCGCGAAGGAGTGGCGCGATCTCATTGCGCCGGAGAAGAGTTTCGAGCTGACGCTGAATGAAGATGGCTTTGGTCCGAGTGATCATTCCTCGTTTTACGGTAAGCAGGTGCCTGTGCTTTTCTTCTGGACCGGAACTCATAACGACTACCACAAACCCTCCGACACCTGGGACAAGATCAATTACACCGACGAAGCGAAGATCCTGAGTTTTGTCGCACGCATTGTCCGAGACATCGACGGCGCCGACAAGCGTCTCACTTACACGACCGCGAAGAACGATCAAGCTCCGCGCACCGGCGGTTTTCGTGTTTACCTCGGCACGATTCCAAACTACGCCGACACCACTGACGGCATGTTGCTCGATGGTGTTCGCGAAGACTCGCCCGCAGCGAAAGCCGGACTTAAAGCCGGCGACCGCATCGTCAAGATCGGTAATCGCGACGTCAAAAACGTCTACGACTACACGTATGCGCTCGGCGAAATGAAAGCCGGTCAGGAGTATGTGTTCGAGGTTATGAGGGGCAGTGAGAAGCTGATTTTGCGGGTCACGCCAGAAGCGCGCAAATAAGCCACAGATTACACGGATGAATCGGATTTTATCTGTGTAATCTGTGGCTAAAAACTACCACCGGGGCTCGCGTTCATAACGATCGTTGTCGCGATCACGGCCGCCACCACCGCCGCCGTAACCACCACGACCACCGCCACCGCCGCGATTGCCACCATAACCGCCACGGCCACCGCCGCCTCCGCCACGGTCTGTTCTCGGTTTGGCTTCGTTGACGGTCAAATTGCGGCCGCCAAAATCTTTGCCATTAAAAGCCTCGATAGCTGCTGCTGCCTCTTCGGGGGTTGCCATCTCCACAAAAGCAAAGCCGCGTGATCGTCCGGTTTCGCGATCCTCAATCACCGAAGCTGATTCCACTGTACCTACTGCGGCGAAAGCCTCCCGCAGTTCCTCGCTCGTAGTACGAAACGAGAGATTTCCGACGTAAAGTTTTGTAGCCATTCTAACTATCCTTAATGTGAAGGGAAGCGCGGGTCTTGCTGGAAGTCGCTGATCCAGTTCGGGGGGGACTACCGATACTTTCCGCGAGCTGCGACGAACCCGATGCTCTAAAATCTCGAGAGCGGCTTCTAACTGGTTGACAACTGCCTCACTCTCATTCAGCCGAACCTCGTCGCCTTACGATCACGGACAGGCGCAATCACCGTTGATGCGCGAGAGCAGGTAACTGGTAAGCAAAAGTATGCAGG
>JBKPJP010000015.1:0-1878 GCA_046730735.1 Acidobacteriota bacterium
TAAGTCAGATTTTGAGTCAGCCTGCAAAGGCCAAACTCGTTCATACTGGACCTTGTCCAGTTTCAAATCGACTTTGGGGAGACCCGGCTTCATAGTTTCAGGGGCAAGTCCCGACTTTGTCGGGACGTCGCCCCTGGTTACGTACACCAAAGCAAGGCTAAGGCCTGAAAGGCCGAAATAGGTATGACGCCCTTTCAGGGCTGGGCGTAAATTTGATTCTATTACCAGGGGCGACGCGCTCCGCTTCGCTTCGCGCTTGCCCCTGGCTTTCATATATCGCGCCGTTGGCGCTCTCTTGAGCAAGCTACGCAACTATGAAAAGAGTCGCGGTTATTCCTGGTGATGGAATCGGTCCTGAGGTGGTGCGCGAAGCGGTGCGCGTGCTGAAGCACTTGCAGGAAACAAAAGGTCTCGAACTCGAGTTTGTCGACTTCGACTGGGGCGCTGAAAAATATCTGCGCGAAGGAGTGACGCTGCCGGAGGGCGCGCTCGAAATGTTGACTGCGGAGTTCGACGCGATCCTCGCCGGAGCTTTTGGCGATCCGCGAGTCGCTTCCAACAAACACGCCGAAGACATTCTCCTCGGCATGCGTCGCGGCCTCGATCTTTACATCAACCTGCGGCCCGTGCGACTGCTTCACGATCGTCTGACGCCACTCGCAAATCGCAAAACCGAAGAGATCGATTTCGTAGTCTTTCGCGAAAACACGGAAGGCGCATACGTCGCTGCGGGCGGTTTTTTGAAACACGGAACTGACGAGGAGATCGCGTTACAGGATGAAGTAAACACGCGTCGCGGTGTTGAACGAATCATCGTCGCTGCCTTCGAGTATGCGCGCGCGAATGGGCGTAAACGCGTGACGATGGCTGACAAGTCAAACGTGCAGCGTTTCGGCGGCGACCTCTGGCAGCGCGTCTTTAAAGAAGTCGCGGCAGGTTACCCGGAGATCACTGCGAACCATCAGTACGTCGACGCGATGGCGATGTACATGGTGCTCGATCCGTCGCAGTACGACGTGATCGTCAGTAACAATCTGTTTGGCGACATTCTTACTGACCTCGGCGCGGCTATTCAGGGCGGCCTGGGTCTCGCTGCTTCAGGCAATATTCATCCCGGAAAAGTCTCGCTGTTTGAGCCTGTACACGGCAGTGCACCGCCGCTTGCAGGCAAGGGAATCGCGAATCCGATTGGAGCTATTCTGACCTCGGCGATGATGTTAGAATATCTGGGCTTCCAAACTTTGAGTAACGAAATCGAAGCGGCGGTTCGCGCCGCGATCTCTGCGAAGGAAACGACCAGAGATCTTGGAGGACAACTATCTACTGAAGAGGCAGGCACTGCCATTATCACGCGGCTAGCGAATTAGAGGTGGAGGAATTATGGACGCGGCCACAGGGAAACTCACGAAAAAGGTGATCACGGTTATTGTAATTGTAGCGATGCTCGATGCAGTGGGACTTTCACCTGTGTTCTTAGTACTTGTCACCAGCGCAGTGTTTGTAGTTTGGCTTTGCGCGCGTCGTGCGCAGGCCCGTGAAGTGGAAAGGATCTTCGATTTTTATATCGCGGCCGACGCGATCCTGCGTGAAGAAGAGCGGCGCTGGTATGGTTTTGAGATTAACGAGGTGATCGAACACGGCGAGAGTTTGCTCGACATCATGCCCGATCCACCGCCGTTGAGTTACTACACGCTGGGCGCACTTTATAATCGTCTCGGCAATCATCAGGCAACGGTTGAATACCTCTCGCGCGTCGTTGAAGACGAGCTTTGTCATGAGACTCATCACACTCAACCGTCAAGGCAACTCCGTCGTTACGTGATGATGCTGCGACGACTCGAGTACCACCCTTCAAATGCGCCGCAGACGCTTGCAGCC
>JBKPJP010000016.1:0-8543 GCA_046730735.1 Acidobacteriota bacterium
GAAATATTCTAACGAACTATCACGTCATTGAAGGCGCGCAAAAACTTTCCGTCAGCATGGGCGGCAAGAAGGATTACTCGGCAGTGGTCGTGGGTGGTGATCCTGACACCGACCTCGCCGTTATTCGTTTGACTGAAAAACCGGCTGGCCAATTGACGGTCGTGCCGCTCGGTGATTCTGACAGGCTCGTGGTTGGTCAGAAGGTTCTTGCGATCGGCAATCCGTTTGGCTTGGACCGCACACTCACAACCGGTGTGATTAGCGGCTTACAACGACCCATTCGCGCACGCAACAACCGCCTGATCGAAGGCGCGATTCAAACCGATGCTTCGATCAATCCCGGTAATTCGGGTGGTCCATTGCTCGATTCGCACGGCCGCATGATCGGAATCAACTCTCAGATCCTGTCGCCGTCGGGTAGTTCGGCGGGTGTGGGATTTGCAGTGCCGGTGAGTATCGCAAAACGAGTCGTGCCGCAGATATTGCAGAACGGGCGCGTACGTCGTCCCAAGCTCGGCATCAACACGCGCGATATCGCGCAGTTAAGCAATCAAATCGATCTGCCGGTTTCTGACGGTGTGCTCATCGTCAACGTGGCTCGCGGTAGTGGCGCTGCCACTGCGGGTTTGCGTGGCATCCAGCGGACGGAAATGGGCGATATTGAGCTGGGCGATATCATCGTCGGCATCGACAACGAGAAGGTGGGAAATTCAGACGATCTGTTCCGAGTACTCGATAAGCATCAGATTGGCGAAACGGTTCAGGTTCAGATTTGGCGTGACGGCAAACGGATATCAGTGCCGGTGCGCCTGATGGAATCGCCTGACGCGCGGCGCTGACCTGATGCCACTCAGGTCCTATGCACCAGACGACCCATTTCTTCAATTTGGGTTATGGCTGGCTCTGCAAACACTGCAGCGCGGAGGACGCCGAGCGCAAACATCATCATCGCAGCGCGCAAAAGCCGCAGGGACCGGCCTTTGCGCGCTGGGTTGATCAGGAACAATTCCGCGGCTTCCTCTGCCCTCGCTGTAATATTTCAGAGAATCTAAGCCACAGAATTCCGGGATAAATCCGGATTTTTCATCCGTGTTATCCGTGGCCAAACTCACTCTCGTAATCCCTCAGGCTGCGCGTGATCACGTCCATCGCTTCAGTTCGATCGTACACGTCGACGATCTCGACCTTCTTTTCCTGGTCACTTGGCAGTTGTTTGTAGCTGAGAAAGTAGTGCTTTAACCGATCGACCAGCCCGTGCGGCACGTCACGAACTTCCATCATCGTCCCGTACGCCAGATCGTTTTCGAGCACCGCGATAATCTTGTCGTCAGCCTGATTACCGTCAATCATTCGCAGCCCACCAATCGGCCGCGCATGCAGGAAGAACCCGCCGTTACCAAACGTCTTCTCTGACAACACACAAATGTCCATGGGATCCTTGTCGCCTTCGATACCACTGCGCCCGGTGCGTAACTCGCACAACTCTCCGACTTCACGCCCGCAGTATGTCTGCGGTATGAAGCCGTAGAGCGTCGGCGACATCGACGAGAAGCGCTGCGGGCGATCCACACGCAGGTGGCCCGACCATTTATCGAGTTCGTATTTAACGGCGTCGGTGGGAACGATTTCGATGTAGGCGTTGACGAACTCCGGCGTGCGCGGTCCCGAGGTCACGCCGTGCCACGGATGCGCCTGGAAGAGTTGTTTGTTCATCGGCCGATGATAAAATGCAGGCAGTCCGAAACCAAATCTGCAATGGCTGCCACCGCTGAAATTATTACCAAACCGGTCGCAAGCGCGATCTCGCTGCGTTGGATTATCAGCGCACGCGACGACGCGATCTGGTTTATCGGCTCGGTCGTCTCGAGCTATGTCTTGCTGTTTCTCTACGTGTGGGGAATCGTGCCGTTGATTCCGATGGTTGCGTTTTGGGCGATTTTGATCGACGCGCCGCACGTGTTCGGGACTTTCTCACGCACCTATTTCGATCGCACCGAGAGACATAATCGCGCGCGTCTGTTATGGGGATCGCTACTCTTCTTCGCGATTGGACCAGTGTTGGTGCTCGCCGGGTTTGGCTTTGTGTTTTTGTTTGTGGCGGCGCTGTGGGCTTACTACCACCTCGTCAAACAGCACTATGGGTTCATGGTGCTTTACAAGAAGAAGAATGGCGATCTCGCGCGAGCAGACAATGTTTTGGATCGCACGCTGCTGCTCTTTGCTTTCAACTATCCGTTTGTCGAGTTTATCGCGCGCGATCCGGACGCGATGGCGCGTGTGCCGGCTGTTTTGCGTGGCGGTGTGAGTGGATTCGCGAAGTTGCTGCTGGCGGGAACGATTCTCATTTTCGTTGTTTGGCTCGGACGTCAGGTTCAGCGTGCGATTATTGGCGAGCCGTTGAATGTTCCGAAGTATCTGCTACTCGCGGCAGCCATTCCGATGCATTGGATCGTGTTGCTGACACCGATGCCTCACAAGCCGATCGCGATTGTGGCGATACTGACGATCTATCACAACTTTCAGTATCACCGGCTGATCTGGTTTCACAATCAGAAATACACGAATGCGCGCGAGAAATATGGCGCGGCTGAGTTAATTAGTCGCCGGTTACTTTTTTATATCGCCTTCGGGATCTTGTTTGGAATTATTTACCAGGGGCCAAGGCAGATACTCGGGTATCTCGGCTTGCAGAATGCGGCGCAACCTTTGACCATCCAGCTCGGAATCTCATTCCTGTGGGGATACGCGTTCATTCACTACTATCTCGACTCAAAGATTTGGCGCGTGCGCCGAGATCCTTCGGTTGGCAAGGCACTCAACATGTAACAGGCCATAGCTAGAACAAGTCAGGAAGAGGGGCTTGCCCCCGCTTCTGGACTAATTCCTTAAGCAGCGGGGGCAAGCCCCTCTTCCTGACTTGTTCTAGCTGAGTTGACTTGTTCTATTCAGTCTTCCCCGTGTTCGTCGCCGTTGTAGTGCAGGACGGTGGATTCGTCGTCGATCACGGTTTCGAGGTGCACCGGGCGGCCCCAGAGCGTGTGGACGTGCTCGAGGGCTTTGCGTGCGTAACGCATGTCGAGTTCAGTGCCCTCGTAGCGATGCTTCAGGTAGAGTTCGCGATTGCCGTTGTAATCGCCATCCTCGACTTGCAAGTATGGGAAACCGAAGTTGGTCATGTTTGAGACGAGCTGGTCGCGCACTTTTTGCCAACGCTTCTCGGTGATGGTCCATTCTTCTTCGTCAACCAGCTCAAACACAAACAGATCCAACTCTTCACACAATTCCTCAGTCAGATAGTTGCGCAAAAACGAGACGTCGTTGTCGAGCTCGCGCACTTCGAAGATCTTCTCGCGCCCTTCATTCCCGGCACGGCCAAACTTCTCACGCTCTTCCTGCGAAGGCTCGTTCCAGCGGCGCTCGATGTCTTCGTAAATCTTGTAACCGAGGTAGTAAGGATTTAGTTGCCCCTTCTGCGGCGATACCACGCCCGAATGTAGGTTCGCAAACTCGATATGTTCGTTGTCACTGAGATCCAGCTCGCGCATGATGCGCGCGTGCCAGATACTGGCCCAGCCTTCGTTCATGATCTTGGTCTGCATCTGCGGCACGAAATACTCCATCTCCTCGTGGACCATGGCAATCGCGTCGCGTTGCCAGGTTGCGAGTGAGGGCGAGTTTTTCATGATGTAGAACAGCAGATCTTTTTCGGGCAGTAGTTCACGTGGCTTTTCGTCGGTCTTCTGCTCCGTAGTTTTTGCATCGAGGGCCGTTTTATCGAGGTGCCAAAGATCATCGTACCGGCCTTCTCTGGGGCGTTGCTCGAGGCGTCGCTTCTCTTCCGCAACCGGAATCTCGCGCTTGATAAAGAAATACGGGTCGATGTGCTCTTCGATCGCGAGTACGGCGTCGAGAAATCTCTCGACTGTCTTGCGGCCATGCCGGAATTCGTACTCCATCATTCGCTGCGCGTGCGTGGAGACACTCTCGACCATGCGACGGTTCGTCTTTGAGAAGTACGTATTGTTCTTGAAGAAATCGACGTGCCCGAGGACGTGGGCAATCACCATCTTGTTCTGAGTCGGGCTGTTAGTTTCCAGCAGAAACCCGTAGGACGGATTGGTGTTGATAACAACTTCGTAGATCTTTGACAGGCCGAAGTCGTACATGGTCTTCATGCGATGGTAAGTTTTGCCAAACGTCCAGTGTGAGTAACGACCGGGCAAGGCATACGATCCAACTTCATACATGACCGTCGCCGGCACGATCTCGAAGTTGGTTGGATACGGATCGAGACCGAAGCGCCGAGCCACTTCCCAAATTTGCTCAACCGCCTTCTCGAGTTCTCTTATTTCCTTATCTTCCATCCGTTCCCAATCCGTTAATCCGTGGCCAGATCTTTCTTCCCAAAAAACTGTTTCAGCGCCGGATAAACATCTTCCTTATCGTCAATGCGCACACCCACGAATCGATCTTTATTCTGCAAACGGTCGCTGAAGATCGAAAGCAACGCCCCGGACGAACGACGATAACTCGACGATCCTTCCTCGCCGATCTCACCGTATCCGAACAGATTGCACGTCGCGATCAGCTCATCCGCCAAACGCACTGCTTCTTCGTTATCGGAGTAGTAGTTGTCGCCATCGGAAAAGTGAAACGGATAGATGTTCCAATCCGAAGGACGATAGCGGTGCTTGATAACGTCGAGCGCGAGTTGATAAGCCGACGAGACGACCGTTCCGCCCGACTCTCCCTGCGTGAAAAACTGTTCCTCCGTCACCTCTTTCGCCTCGGTGTGATGCGAAATGAAAACGATATCGACGTTGTCGTACTTCGTTCTCAGAAACCGGACCATCCAGAAATAAAAACTACGTGCGATGTATTTCTTAAACTCGCCCATCGAACCCGAAACGTCGATCATCGCAATCACGACTGCGTTCGACTCGTAGCGCATCACCTCTTCCCACGTCTTGAAGCGCAGGTCTTCCTTCTTGATGTCGCCAAAACGCGCTCTGCCTTCGCGCGCGTTGCGACGAATGTTTTCGAGAATCATGCGGCGCTTGTCGAGATTCGCAATCACACCCGTGCGCCGGATCTCGTTGAACTGCGTCTTGCGCGACTGGACCGCCTTCTTTGCTTTTTCCTGCAGGTATGGAAGCTGCAGGTCTTCGAAGATCAGCGTTGCGAGTTCGTCGATGTTTACTTCCGCTTCGTAATAGTCGGCGCCCGCTTCCTGTCCGGCCTGTCCTGAACCCTGACCCTGGCCGGGCCGTGACTCGCGGCCGATAACGTCCCCGACTCGCGTCTTGCCGTCGCCCTGGCCGACGTGTTTGCCCTTCTGATGATTGAAGCGAAACTTGTATTCGTCGAGCGCTTTGATCGGAACTTTGACGGTGCGCTTACCGTCGGAGAGGATGATGGCTTCGTTCGAGACGATGGAGCCGAGATTTTTGCGGATGGCTTCTTTTACGCGATCCTTGTGGCGCTCCTGGTCGATGATGCCCTTGCGTTGTAACGACCAGTCATTTCGTTGGATAGACATAAATCCTCCATCCACAGGTTACACGGATTGCGCTTTACAAAAATCGCTAACGACATTCGTAAAGGCTTCCGGGTATTCTTCGTGCGGGATGTGACCGCAGTTCAGGAACACTATCAATCGCGATCCCGCAATCTCCGCGTGGAGACGCTCGCCGTCCGCTAGTGGAATGTCCAGATCGTTTTCACCCCAAAGCAACAGCGTGGGCTGTGTAATTAGATGCGCGTCTCTGGAGATGCGTTCAGCATCCCAACTACGCACGGTGCGGATGATGGCGCGTTGCGTGCCCGCTGCGCGCAAAGGCAGATGTCGCGCATCGACTCGTCTTTCATCCAGCACCCACGAGTGTCGATCGTAAACTCGTTTCATGCGCCGTCGTAGCAGGCGACGCGATCCGATCAAAAGCGGCGAAACAACGTCGCCAAAAACTGGAGACCCAAACAGTCGCATAAGCGTAAACTCAAGCGGCCGGTTGTTGCTCACTGGCCCAACCAGGATCAGCTTCTCAACTCGGTCGGGATAATCGAGCGCGCAAGTCGCAGCTACAGCGCCGCCGTATGAACTGCCGACAAAGATCGCACGCGGAATGCCGAGACGATCGAGGAATCGCAGTAATAGTTTCGCCTGGCCCGCAATTGTGTACTCGCCGTTGCGCGGCTTGGCGGAATAGCCGTAACCCAACATGTCTACCGCGATCACTCGATAGCCGGTTTCAGCGAGTTTTAGAAATACCTTGCTCCAAACCAGCGTCGACGATGCGAACCCGTGAATCAAAATCATCGCGGGCGCGTGTTCGTCGCCGGCTTCCTGGTAATGAACGCGAACGCCATCAACGTCGATGAAGCACGAATGTTCCGGGTGGAAAACAGCGTCGCGACACTTCTGCCAATCGGCATCTCGCGGCCGCAGCAACAACTTCCCCGCCACCGCCAATGTTGCTGCTCCAGCTATCCAGTAGCGTTTCTTCATCGTATTACCTCTGCGGCCCTCGGCGTATCTCTGCGCTCTCTGCGTTGAAAATGAGTGTAACGCAGAGGACGCAGAGATACGCCGAGGGCCGCAGAGAAATGTTAACGCGATAACAGTGTGCCGACATAAGTCAGCAGTTCGTTCGCACACACCGGACAGTAACCGTGCTCTTTAACGAGCCGATCAACAACTTCGTTAATGCGGCGCAGTTGATCCGGATCGGGCGTCTTCGCCGAAGTCGTGATCTTCACTACGTCCTTCAAGTCAGCGAAGATCTTCTTCTCGATCGCTTCCTTGAGACGCTCGTGCGAGTTGTACTCAAACGGCTTGCCCTTGCGCGCGTACGACGAGATACGAATCAGGATCTCCTGCCGGAACGTGTTCTTCGCATTCTCCGAAATCCCGATCTGCTCCTCGATCGAGCGCATTAGCTGTTCATCCGGATCCATCTCTTCTTCGGTGATGGGGTCCTTGATGCGTTCCTTGTTACAGAAAGCCTCGACGTTATCGAGATAGTTGTTGCACATCGTGCGTGCCATCTCTTCAAATGAATAGACAAAGGCTCGCTGCACTTCGATCTTCGCGAGTTCGTCATACTCTTTGCGCGCCTGTGAGATGTGGTTCAAATACTTTTCACGCTGTTCGGAGCTGATACCCGTGTGCTGCTCGAAACCATCTTTGATAGCACGCAGCGCGTCGATCGGATTGATACAGGTGACGCCATCGCGCACGAGAGCGCTCGAGAGACGATTGATGATGTACCGAGGTGAGATGCCATCCATGCCCTCGCGCACCGTCTCTTCTTTCAACTCGCGCACGTCCTTCGACTTGTAACCCTCGACGTCCTCGCCGTCGTAAAGTTTCATCTTCTTCACGATGTCGACGTTCTGGCGCTTGGGTTCTTCGAGACGTGTCATCACCGCAAACATCGCGGCCACTTTCAAAGTATTGGGCGCGAGGTGAACGTTGCGCAGCACTTCGGACTGGTGCAGGAGCTTGTCGTAAATCCGCTCTTCCTGCGACACGCGCAGGTTGTAAGGCACCTTCACGAGGATGATGCGATCCTGCAACGCTTCCGATTTGCGATTGCCCGCGAAAGCGATGTACTCGTTCTCGTTTGAATGCGAGAGGATCACTTCGTCGGCGTAAATCATCGCGAAGCGGCCGGTCTTGATGCTCTGTTCCTGCGAGAGTGTCAGAAGACTGTAGAGAAACTTCTCGTCAACCTTCAGCATCTCGACGAATTCCATCAAGCCGCGGTTCGCAATGTTCAACTCGCCATCGAAACGATAAGCGCGTGGATCCGATTCAACACCAACTTCACCGATAGTCGAGAGATCGATCGATCCGGTGAGCTCCGTGATGTCCTGCGACTTCGGATCGCTGGGTGAGAAAGTGCCGATGCCAACGCGTTCCTTCTCGGAGAACGCGACGCGATGAACTTTCACATCCTCGTGCCGGCCGCCATAAGTGTGTTCCAACGCGTAGCGACACTGCGGACAGAGATCGCCTTCAATGTAAATACCGTAGTGTTTCTCGACTTCACCGCGCAGTTGATGCGGAATCAGGTGCAACGGCTCCTCGTGCATCGGGCAGTCTTTGATAGCGTAAACTGCGCCTTCCTCGTTCCTGGTCCAATCTTCCAGCCCGCGCTTGAGCATGTTGACGATGGTTGACTTACCACCGCCGACAGGCCCCATCAGCAGCAGGATGCGCTTGCGGACTTCGAGACGCTGGGCAGCCGATTTGAAGTACTCGACGATTCTGGCTATTGGTTCTTCAATGCCGAAGAGTTCGCCGGCAAAGAATTTATAGGAGAGTATCTCGTGCTGGGTGCCCTCGTTGAGCCGTTCGACTCCCGCGGCATGAACCATGTCGTTGATGCGAGCGTGTGAAAGCTGGGCAATGCGTGGGTTCTGTGCGACTAACTCGAAGTAATCTCGAAAGGATCCTTCCCAACGCAGCGCCTCGTGCTCACGGCGCAGATCTTCCAAACGTTCGCTGATGTTGAATTGTTTGTTGCCATCCTGCTCTTGCA
>JBKPJP010000017.1:0-9726 GCA_046730735.1 Acidobacteriota bacterium
TGTTATGATGCGCGGCGCAAAGTTAAGCACGCATTTCCGTGGGGCGACACAGACCCCAACAGCGGCAACACAAACTTTTTTGAGAATGGTTACTGGTCAGTGGCGCCCATCGGCGCCTTTCCGGAAGGCGCGAACGCCCACGGCTGCCAGCAGATGATCGGCGACGTGTGGGAATGGACCACTTCCGACTACGTGCCATATCCGGGATTCAAGTCGGAGTTTGACGAATACAACGATAAGTGGTTCGTCAATCAAAAGGTTTTGCGCGGCGGCTCGTTTGCCACGCCGCAGGTGCATATCAGAGCGACGTATCGAAACTTCTTTCACGCCCACGAGCGCTGGATGACTTCCGGGTTTCGATGCGCTAAAGATCTTTAGCCACGGCAGTTTCACACAAAGGCACAAAGTGAAGACACAAAGGCACAAAAAGAGGATTAGGCATTTCTTTGTGCCTTTGTGTCTTCACTTTGTGTCTTTGTGTGAAACGCAGATCGGGCCTACCTAACTAGGAGAACATCATGTCCCCAATGTGCCGAAGACTATTGGTCAGTCTTGTCGTGGTGGTGTTTACGATAGTTCCGGCGTTCGCGCAAACCGATGCAGGCAGCAGCGCAGATTCGGCGCCCGCCAAAGGAACATCGAGCACGCCCGCTAAGAGAGAAGCTGTCAATCCGAAATACACCACACCAAAGTCTCCGCTCGATACGGCCTACGGTGCAAAGATCGCTGAGTACACGACGGAAAAATATTTTCTGACTGAGCTCGTCGATCACTTGCCACTGTCGGACAAGGTCCCTTCTCCTGAAAAAGTTCTCGGTTATGTAGTCGGAGCTCCAAACAAACTCACCTACACAAAAGATCTCTATCGTTACTACCGCCAACTCGCTGCCGCGTCGCCACGCGTGCGTGTGTTCGTCGCGCCGGAGAAGAGCGAAGAAGGACGCGAGCAAATGCTCGTGCTTGTCAGTGACGAAGCAAATCTGGCGAAGCTCGATCGTTACAAAGAGATCACTGCGAAACTCGCCGACCCCAGAAAGCTCAGCGACGCCGAGGCCAGAACGCTAATCGCCGAAGGCAAGCCATTCTACTGGGCTTCCGGATCGATCCACTCTCCCGAAACCGGTTCGCCCGAAATGTTGATGGAGATGGCTTATCGTCTTGCGGTGGAGGATTCGCCGTTTATAGAAGATATTCGCAAAAACATGATCGTGATGATCACGCCGGCACTCGAAGTTGACGGCCGCGATCGCATGGTCGATCTCTACAACTATCGCAAAGCAAATCCCGGTAAACCATCGCCACCACTGCTTTACTGGGGCAAATACGTTGCCCACGACAACAATCGCGACGGGCTCGGACTCGCGCTCGCACTCACGCGCAATCAGATGCGTACTTTTCTCGATTATCACCCGACCGTGCTGCACGACCTGCACGAATCAGTTCCGTATCTCTACACGATGACCGGCACCGGTCCATACAACGCGTGGCTCGATCCACTCGCTATCGATGAGTTTCAGTTGCTCGCGTATCACGAGATCGAGGAGATGACGAAGCGCGGCGTTCCCGGTGTTTGGACACACGGTTTCTACGATGGTTGGGCGCCGAATTACATGCTCTACATCGCCACCGGCCACAACTCGATCGGCCGTTTTTACGAGACTTTCGGCAACGGCGGCGCCGACACACGTGAACGAACCTTGCCTCCGAATCAGACGTCGCGCGTTTGGTATCGTCCGAATCCTCCGTTCCCGCGCGTGAACTGGTCCATGCGCAACAACGTCAACATGCAGCAGTCGGCGATTCTCTTTGCGATGAACTTCGTCGCCAAAGAGAAGGAACGGTTTCTGAATAACTTCTATCTCAAGAGCAAACGTTCAATCGCGAAAGCTTCGAACGAAGGCCCGGCGGCCTACATCATTCCCGGGGACACGCCGCGCCCGGTTGAAGCGGCTGACATGGTAAACCTGCTGCGCTTGCAGGGCGTTGAGGTGCATCGCGCCTCGAAGGAGTTCTCAGTCAAGGATCAGAAATATCCGGCGGGTTCCTACATCGTCAGAATGGACCAGCCTTACTCGCGCATGGCGGACATGCTGCTCGACACGCAGTATTACAACGTGAGCGATCCGGCGCCGTACGACGACACTGGCTGGACCATGGGCGCGATGCGAAACGTGAAGACCGTGCGCGTAGTCGAGAAGAGCGTGCTCGACGCGCCGATGACTCTGCTGACCTCCGATGCAAAGGTGACGGGTCAATTGACCGGCCCCGGTTCCGCGGTCGCGTACATCATCAATCACAACACTGACAACACGCTCGCGACGCTTCGCTTCCGCTTGAAAGACGTGAAGAAGAGCGCCGCTGAAGATTCGTTCAAGATCGGCGATCAGCAGTTCAACTCCGGCTCGTTCATTTTGAAGAAGGCAGGCAATCCTCAGGATCTGCGCTCACGTCTGGAATCGGCTGTCACTGAGCTTGGTCTCAAAGCAGTTGGCGTGGACAAACTTCCGGAAGTGAAGACGCACGATCTCGCCGTCCCGCGCATCGCGATCGTTCACACCTGGACCAACACGCAGAACGAGGGCTGGTACCGGATTGAGTTTGACAAGTATCAAGTTCCTTACACATACATTTCCGATCACGTCATTCGCAACACGCCAAACCTGCGCGACAAGTTTGATGTGTTGATCTTCCCGCCCGTCGGTGGCTCAGCGCAGACGATCGTGAACGGCATGCCGAAGCGTGGCGATCCGATACCCTGGAAGCAGTCGACTGTTACACCAAACTTCGGCAACTCGCCGGATCAGACCGACGACATGCGTGGCGGCATGGATGTAATCGGTGTAGCGAACCTGCAAAAGTTTATAAATGACGGAGGGCTGTTTATTACGATCGGCAGCGTCTCGCAAGTGCCCATCGACTACGGCATCACGAGCGGCGTTTCCATTCAACCGGCAGACAAGCTGCAGGCGCGCGGCTCGATCTACAACTCGACGTTCGCGGATCGAAAGAGTCCGATCGCGTATGGCTACGATGCCGGCCTGCCGATCTACTTCAATCAGGCACCGCTGTTTCAGGTTGCGGCTATCGGTGGTGGTGGTGGCGGCCAGGGTGGGCCGAGTTCGCGTGCCTCTGGACGCGGCGGTGTCAACGACCCGGACGTGGTCCAGGCGATGCCGCAGCCGCGACCTGCCGATCCAAACAACCGTCCCGACCCGGATGCGGATCTGCGAGAGAGCCCGTTCTACACACCGCCGCAACTGCGGCCGCGCGTCGTGCTTCGTTTTGTGCAGGACGAGAAGAACCTTCTAATCAGCGGCATGCTCGCGGGCGCGAATGAACTCGCGAACCGGCCGGCGATTGTTGATGTGCCGGTTGGTCGTGGTCACGTGGTGATGTTTGCGACGAATCCGATGTGGCGACACCAAACACAGGGTGAGTTTTTCCTGTTGTTCAACGCGGCGCTGAACTACGACAACCTGAGCGTCGGCCGCTCGGAGCCACGCGCGCAGGGGCAACGCTCAAGTAGCGTCGACGATCAGTAACGATTGAAAGCATTTCACGCAAAGACACAAAGGAAGACGCAAAGCCGCCAGGGAAACCTCTTTGCGCCTTTGCGAAACCTTTGCGCCTTTGCGTGAAATATTCTTGTAATGAATACAATCCTTTCAGACATCGAAACGCGCGTCCTCGGCTCACTGATTGAGAAACAGGTGACGACGCCCGAGTACTATCCACTGACACTCAATGCGCTGACGCTCGCGTGCAACCAGAAGAACAATCGGAACCCGGTCACGTCGTATTCCGAGAACCAGGTTGCCGACGCCGTTGAGAGCCTGCGCGAGAAGAATCTCGCTTACGTCTTCTACGGCAGCAGCAGCCGCGTGCCGAAGTATAAACACGTGATGCCGGAAGTGATGCACCTGAGTCACCCGGAGCTGGCGTTGATGTGTGTATTGATGTTGCGTGGCGCGCAGACGCTCGGTGAGTTGCGCGGCAATGGCGGACGGCTCCACGAATTTTCAAGCCTGGAAGAAGTTGAAGAAACTCTCAACGGACTGATCTCGCGCGACCCTGAGCCCCTCGTCGTTCGACTACCACGCCAGCCCGGACAGAAAGACGCTCGATACGCTCATTTGCTTTCAGGAGAGGTGAACGTCGAAGCGCTATCCGAGCCTGAGCGCGTTGTCTCGCGGCGCGCGAATTTGGAAGAGAGGGTTGAATCCCTGGCGGCTGAAGTGGAAAAGTTGAAACAGCAGTTTGAGGAATTCAGGAAGCAGTTTGAGTAACACGGACGACGCGGATTGAAAACGCGGATTTGCGTCGGTTATAATGCATTTCACCTATGAAACTGGAACTGTTTCATCCGGCGGTGGCGCGCTGGTTTGCGCGGAGCTTTCCTGCCCCCACCGATCCGCAGTTACATGCCTGGCCGGAAATCAAGAAACATCGGCATACGTTAATTGCCGCACCCACAGGATCAGGTAAAACTCTTGCTGCCTTTCTCTCCGCTATCGACGATCTGGTTCGTCTCGGCGTCGAGGGAAAACTCGACGACACCACACACGTCATCTACGTTTCACCACTGAAAGCACTCAGCAATGACGTGCAACGAAATCTCCAGGTTCCGCTGGAGGGAATTCAGGAAGAACTCAACGAACTCGGACTGCCCGAGGTAAACATTCGCACCCTCGTTCGAACCGGCGATACACCGGCCTCCGAACGCACGGCGATGACAAAGCGTCCGCCGCATATCGTCGTCACCACGCCCGAGTCACTTTACATACTGTTGACCAGCGAAGGCGGGCGGCGGATGCTGGAAACTGCCCGCACTTTGATTCTTGACGAGATTCACGCCGTCGTCGGCGACAAGCGCGGCTCGCATCTCGCGCTTTCGATCGAACGCCTCGAGCAACTTGTTCGCCAGCACAACACTTCCCTTGTTCGCATCGGTCTGTCAGCTACTCAACGGCCGATCGAAGAAGTGGCGCGATTCCTCGTCGGTACAGCAAACATCGACGCGAATAACAATCCGAACTGCACGATTGTCGACAGCGGTCACGCGCGCAAACTCGACCTCGCGATCGAGCTGCCTGAATCACCCCTGCAAGCGGTCATGTCGGGCGAGGTCTGGAATGAAGTTTACGATCGCCTGGCCCAACTCATTCGCCAGCACAACACCACGCTCGTCTTCGTCAACACACGCCGGTTGGCCGAACGCGTCTCGCGGCATTTAGGCGAGCGCCTCGGCGACGAAAACATCGCTGCGCATCACGGTAGTCTCGCTCGTGAACAACGCCTGATGGCGGAGCAGCGTTTGAAGTCCGGCGAACTGAGCGCTCTTGTCGCCACCGCTTCACTCGAACTCGGAATCGATATCGGCGATGTCAATCTCGTCTGCCAGCTTGGTTCAACTCGATCCATCGCCAGCTTTCTGCAACGCGTGGGTCGCTCAAACCACACTGTCGCGGGTTTCCCGAAAGGCAGGATTTTTCCGCTCTCACGCGACGAACTCGTCGAGTGTGCCGCGATCGTCGACTCAGTACGACGGGGTGAACTCGATCACCTGGAAATTCCCGAGCGCCCGCTCGATATCCTGGCCCAACAGATTGTCGCGGCTGTCGCTGCCGAAGAGTGGTCCGAAGACGATCTTTTCGCCATGGTCCGCCGCGCTTATCCCTATCGCAATCTGGAGCGCGAACAGTTTGACTCGATCGTTCGCATGCTCGCCGAGGGTTTCAGCACGAAACGAGGACGGCGCTCGACGTATCTCCATCACGATGCTGTTAACCACCGGTTGCGTGGGCGGCGAGGGGCACGTCTCGCGGCAATCACTTCAGGCGGCGCGATACCCGACACGGCGGACTATGCAGTGGTGCTCGAACCGAGTGGTCTGGTTATTGGTTCGGTAAATGAAGACTTCGCAATCGAGAGTTTGCAGGGCGACATTTTTCAACTGGGAAACACGTCGTGGCGTGTGCTTAGAGTCGAGCAGGGCAAAGTGCGTGTTGAGGATGCGCACGGGCAGCCACCGTCGATTCCTTTCTGGTTAGGCGAGGCGCCGGCGCGCACACAGGAGTTATCAGTCTCAGTGTCGCGTTTGCGGGAGGAAGTCGCCGCACGGGTTCACGTGGGTGAAAACGGATCCGGGGTTAATCTCGAGCCGGCTGTGAATTGGCTTGAGAGTGAAGTCGGTGTTTCGCATTCGGCGGCGGAACAGATTGTTGAATATCTTGCGGGCGCGAAGATTGTTCTGGGCGTCATGCCGTCGCAGGATAATCTGGTGCTGGAAAGATTTTTCGACGATAGCGGCAGTATGCAACTCGTGCTGCACGCGCCGTTTGGCAGTCGTATAAATCGCGCCTGGGGACTCGCCCTGCGCAAACGTTTCTGTCGCAAGTTCAACTTCGAGCTCCAGGCCGCAGCCACTGAAGACGCGATCGTTCTTTCACTTGGACCAACGCACAGCTTTCCGCTCGACGACGTCTTTCATTACCTGAACTCGAAGACAGTGCGCCAGCTTTTATGCCAGGCGTTGCTCGACGCGCCGATGTGGAACATTCGTTGGCGTTGGAACGTCACTCGCTCGCTCGCAGTACTGCGGCGTCGCGGAGGAAAGAAGATTCCACCGCAGTTGCAACGCATGGATGCCGAAGATCTGCTCACTGCCATCTTTCCCGACCAGGTCGCGTGCGCTGAAAATCTGCCTACCGGCGAACGAGAAATACCTACGCATCCCCTCGTCGATCAAACAGTCAAAGATTGTCTCGAAGAGGCGATGGACATCGACGGTCTCGAGCGCCTGTTGACTTCCATCGAACGAAACGAAAAGAACCTTTACGCGCGTGACGTGATCGAGGCGTCGCCTTTATCGCAGGAAATACTGAACGCGCGCCCATACGCTTATCTCGACGATGCGCCACTCGAAGAGCGCCGCACCCGCGCGGTGTTTCAACGTCGCTGGCTCGATCCGGAAACTGCCGCAGACATGGGCAAACTCGACCAGGCCGCGATCGATCGCGTGCGTGAGGAAGTTTGGCCTGAGCCGCGCAATGCCGATGAGCTTCACGATGCGCTCGTTGAGCTTGGTTTTATAACTGAAGAAGAAGGGGCCGGTTGGCAGGAATTCTTCGCCGAGTTGAATGCCGATCGTCGTGCGGCGGTATTGACCAACGGCACTGAAAAGAAGTTGTGGGTTGCAGCCGAGCGTCTGCCACAACTTCAAGTCATCTATCCAAAAGCCGAGCTGCAACCAGCAATCGCAGCGCCGGAAAGCGTCGCGCGAGTGACCTGGGGTTTTGAAGAAGCACTCACCGAAATCATCCGCGGGCGACTGGAAGGACTTGGACCAGTCACCGTCAATGCCCTCGTTGCTTCTTCTGGTCTAAAAAAACTCGAGATCGAAACTGCGTTGCTACGACTCGAGTCCGAAGGCTTTGTGATTCGCGGCAAATTCACACCGGGCACGACCGAGACCGAGTGGAGCGCGCGTCGTCTTCTCGCTCGCATTCACAGTTACACTTTGAACCGCTTGCGCCAGGAGATCGAGCCGGTCGCGAGCACTGACTTCATCCGTTTTCTCCTCGCCTGGCAGAAGGTTACTCCGGACCACCAGATGGAAGGCCCGGAAAGTCTCAAAGCCATCATCGAGCAGCTGGAAGGTGTCGAAGCGCCAGCCGCAGCATGGGAAGGCGAACTGCTGCCGTCGCGAATGGTCGAATACGATCCAGCGTGGCTCGATGCCCTCTGCCTCTCAGGTGAAGTGGTCTGGGCGCGTTTGACTCCGCTATCGAGATCTTCTGACAGCGGGGAGAGAACGCGTGGCTCGGGTCCGGTGCGCAACACTCCGATCGCGCTTCTGCGACGCAAGAACTTCGCGCTCTGGAGTTCGGTGTTTCCACAGCCTGCTCCAACCACCAACGGTGAGTTTTCAACCACCACACAGATGGTCCACGACTATCTCGCGACACGTGGCGCTTCATTCTTCACGGACATAGTCGAGAACACGAAGCTTCTGCGCAGCCAGGTTGAAGAATCCCTGGCCGAACTGGTGGCGAACGGTGTGGTCGTCTCCGATAGTTTTGCCGGGTTGCGTGCACTGTTAACACCAGGGAGTCGGAAGACGCAGGCGGCTGCGCGTCGCAAACACCGGCAACCGGTTTACGAAATGGCGAGTGCCGGTCGCTGGTCTATTCTTCAGCGAAACGGCGCCGTACAAAGAGATAACGAAGCTGCGCTGACCGAGGAAGTCGCGTGGGCGCTGTTGAAGCGTTATGGCGTAGTTTTCAAACGTTTGCTCGAGCGCGAGGGCATGGCGTTGCCCTGGCGCGTGTTGCTGCGGTTCTATCATCGACTCGAAGCGCGTGGCGATATTCGTGGCGGACGTTTTGTTGCTGGGATCTCGGGTGAACAGTTTGCGCTGCCGGAAGCAATCGGAATGCTGCGCGCCATTCGTCGCTCGGGCCCGCAGGAGAGTTTGATCTCCGTGAGTGCCGCAGATCCCTTGAACCTCGTCGGCATCATCGTTCCGGGCAGTCGTATTACGGCGCATACGAGTAACCGGATTCTCTATCACGACGGCGCGCCCATCGCGGCCCTTGAATCCGGCGAGACTCGCTTCCTCGTGGAACTCAGCCGCGCGATGGAATGGAAAGCCAAAGCAGCGTTGGTGCGCAAAGCCACTCGGCCCGAACTCAGATCCTACCTGCAGCGTCCTGCCTGAGAAGAGTTTCACTCAGAAGAGAACAAGTCACTCAGCTAGAACAAGTCAGGAAGAGGGGCTTGCCCCCGCTGCTGGATACCCTTATGAGCGGGGGCAAGCCCCTCTTCCTGACTTGTTCTATTCCATGTTTTCCGACTATTCCTCATGTCCGTTAACGTCACACCATATCGTATCGAAAACTGTCTCTAAATCCCGCTAAATGCGGCAAAACGCCACTTTCCGTGGAGGCATGGCATTTGCCAACCATACGGGCAGGGAGGTTAAAGGACACATGAAACTAGTTTACTCGAGTAAGAAAATAGGCGGATATTTACTGGCTTTCTTCCTACTGTTTGGAGTTATAGCAGTTGCCAGTTCAAGCGCTCAGGCTCAATGGCGAGACCGAGACGATCGATACGACCGTCGTGACGATCGTTACCGCCGCGATGATCGATATCGCGATAGGTATTACGGTTATCAAACGGCCCGGCAGCAGGGTTACAGCTATGGCATGAACGTCGGTGCGGCTGACGCGCAGCGTGGCCAGAGCTACGACCCGCAACGTTCACGTTACTGGAGAAACGCAACCGAAGGCTACGACTCGTCCTACGGAAATAAGGGACAGTACAAGCAGGTCTTTCGTGATGCGTTTGAACAGGGATACCGGGAAGGTTTCCAGCGTTACGCTTACAACCGGCGCGGCAACAACCGTAGCATCTTTCGCTGGCCCCGGTAAGTAGGGTAAATAATTGATAGCAGATAAGTTGAAGGGGTGCCGTTCGCTGGCGCCCCTTTTCATTTCTGGAATACGCGTTTTATTGAGACTGCCTTTAGAGGGACAGGCGTTATTCTCAGTTAACAAAGGTGCCAATGAAATTACTAGCTCAAACAACTCACAGCGTTTCGCTAAAGTTGCCCTTTACGAAGCGTCGACCGTTTCGATATTCGCTGGTCAAACCAAACACGGCGGTCCCGTCGACCCTCGAGTTCATGCGCGTTAACAATGCAACCGTGCGTGAAGGCAGAAC
>JBKPJP010000018.1:0-2682 GCA_046730735.1 Acidobacteriota bacterium
CACTCGCCGAACGCTTCAAGGCTCACGGGCATGAGATAGAGACCACGGCGCGTGAGTTTGCGGAGACGATTCCGTTGGCCCAAGCCGCGGGATTTGCGCCCGAGGTTGTTGGTGTTCACGGCGGAAGAGCGGTGTCTGCGAAAGCCGGGAGTTTGGTGAGTCGAGCGTGGGCGTTGAGAAAATGGGCGCGCGGGCGTGGGTTCGATCGCGCCATCAGCCACAACTCGTATTCACAGATCCTTGCAGCGCGTGGATTGCGAATCAAGACTGTGACGCTGATGGATTACGAGCATCAGCCGGCAAATCACCTCGCGTTTCGCTTTGCGTCGCGCATCATCGTGCCCGCGAGTTTTCCTGGCGCAAGCTTGAGGCGTTACGGCGCGCGCGTCGGAAAGGTGCGACGTTACCACGGCACGAAGGAAGATGTTTACCTGGCAGACTTCGAACCTGATCCTTCCTTTGCGGCGGAGTTGTGTGAGCTTGGTGTCAAACCGGATAATGTGCTGGTCCTGATTCGGCCCCCCGCGCACGACGCGTTGTATCACCGTTTTCAGAACACGTTGTTTGACGAGGCGTTGACGATGCTGGCGGTAAAAGACAATGTGCAGGTGATACTGCTGCCGCGCAACGAGGCACAGCGCGCGGCGTATGCGGGTAGGGGTGTAATCATTCCAGCGCGGCCGTTGGATGGAGCGAATTTGATAGCAGCGAGCGATCTGGTGATCAGTGCGGGTGGAACGATCAATCGCGAGGCGGCGGCGCTGGGGGTGCCGGCTGCGAGCATTTACGCAGGTAAGTGGGCGGCGGTTGATGAGGGGTTGGTTAACGAGGGACGGTTAAGGCGAATTGCGAGCGCCGCGGATCTGAGTAGTTTGGTGGTAGAGAAGAAGCGAACTGCAAGTCCGCGACGATCACATGAAGTTATCGATGTAGTTGTGAAACTAATATTCGAGTGAGCGGTTTCACGCAAAGGCGCAAAGATTCAAGCAGAAGCTCGCAAAGGTTTTTCTTTGCGGCTCCTTCTTAAACTTTGCGGCTTTGCGTGAAATCTGATTTCCGTGCAAGCAGAACGAACGCGACAATCGATAGTCGATCCAAGCCTAGTGCGTGTTCCCGGACGCGCGCCGAGATGGATCGTGCCTGCAGTGAAGGTGGCGCTTGTGATCGCTGACGCTGCGGTCGCGGTATTGTCTTTCATGCTGGCGTTCTATGTTCGTGAAGGCGTTTCAGTGCGAAGCCCGCGCTTTGCCCCGTATGCAGCATTGCTCGTCTTTGTAGTTGCCATTCGGTTGCTGAGTTTTCGTTACTACAATCTCTATCGCGTTCGCGGTGAGTTCTCGTTTGTCGACGACAGCATTCGACTTTTTAAGGCTGCCGCCATCGGTTCATTACTGATTGTCGCGGCGGCGTTTTTGTATCGCGGCGGTTTCGAGTTTCGCGCGTTCTCATACGCTCGCGGCGTTTTTGTCGCCGACTTCTTCTTCGTGCTGATCGGCGCCGGCGCGCTCCGACTTGCTATGCGATCGGCGCAGACATTTGTGCGCAGCCGCCAGATCAACCTGATTCCGACACTCGTAGTCGGTCGCGGCCCGGAAGCCTCTTTGTTTATTCGTGAAATGCGCGAGCGCCCGGCGCTTGGCTATCGAGTGATCGGAGTTGTCGATACCAATACTATTGACACGCAACTGTCCTACGAAGACGTACCCGTAATCGGCACGCTCGAATCGTTGCCGGAAGTAATTCGCGACTCCGGCGCAAACGAAGTGATCATTGCCGACCCGCAGGTTAATGGCGATACGTTGTTTGAAGTGATGATGCGTTGCGGGCGACGACGCGGCGTCGAGTTTCGGATCGCGCCCAGTCTTTTCAACTGCCTGCCGCGCAAAACAGAGATCGATCAGATCGGCGTACTGCCGATGATTCGGCTCTTTCGTGAACCACTCTCCAACGGTGCACGAATCCTGAAGCGCACTTTCGATCTGATCTTCGCAGCGCTCGCGATACTACTGCTCCTGCCGCTCTGGCTGCTGATTGCACTACTCATCAAATTGGACTCAAAAGGCCCGGTGTTTTATACGCAGGAGCGCGTCGGCATGGATGGGCGCCTGTTTCTGCTCTACAAGTTTCGCACGATGCAGGCCAACGCCGATGCCGAGCTTCATCGCGAATACCAGCGCGCGTTTATCGCCGGGCGCGCCGAGGCAAACCTCGGTAACGAAACCAAGCCGACTTACAAGCTGCTAGCAGACCCACGCATTACACGCATCGGGAAAATCCTGCGCCGCACCAGCCTCGATGAAGTGCCGCAGTTACTGAACGTCTTGTCAGGCGACATGAGCCTGGTTGGACCACGCCCGCCGATTCCATACGAAGTCGAAGCATACGAGTTATGGCATCGTAAACGACTCGACATGAAGCCTGGTCTAACAGGGCTGTGGCAGGTCTCCGGACGCAATCGTTTACCGTTTGAAGAGATGGTGCGGCTCGATCTGTATTACATCGAAAACTGGTCGTTGCTACTCGATCTGGAAATCATTCTGCGCACCGGGTTCGTGATGCTCGCCGGCGAAGGCCACTGATTTCGCCACAGCGGGGGCAAGCCCCTCTTCCTGACTTGTTCGGATTTACGGTCGTACTTGCACTGAACAAGTCAGGAAGAGGGGCTTGCCCCCGCTGTGGCGG
>JBKPJP010000019.1:0-1609 GCA_046730735.1 Acidobacteriota bacterium
GATCAGTCCACAGATCACACAGATGCTTTAAAACAATCTGTGTGATCTGTGGATGGGTTTATCCGAAAACTTAACTAGTCTGAATTCCCTGTGAAGGCTGCTCGGTAGTCCACAGTGGCGGAGTCTCGTCGGCGGCCTCTGTCGGGCACGCATCTTCAAGCGCGATAGACAGGACCTCATCAATCGTATCCACGAAATTGATGTTGAGCGCGTCGCGCACTTCTTCGGGCAGTTCGCTCAGATCCTTCTCGTTGTCCTTTGGCAGAATGATCGTGTCGATACCAAAGCGATGAGCAGCCAATAACTTCTCTTTAACGCCACCGATGGGAAGCACCTTGCCGCGGAGCGTGATCTCGCCGGTCATGGCCACATTCCTTCTAACCGGTACTCGCGCCAGCGCCGACGCCATCGCGGTCGCCATTGTGATGCCGGCGGATGGTCCATCTTTCGGAATCGCCCCTTCGGGAATATGAATATGCAGATCGCGCTTGCGAATAAAGTCGAGACTCATTCCCAAACGCTCGGCACGCGCGCGAATGCATGTCAGTGCTGCCTGCGCAGATTCCTGCATTACGTCGCCGAGTTTTCCGGTGAGCGTCACGCCGCCACGACCTTTAACGAGCGTCGCTTCAATCTGTAGCACTTCGCCGCCGATTTCAGTCCACGCAAGTCCAGTCGCGAGTCCGATCTCACTCTGCGCTGCGATACCTTGCTGGCGAAACTTGATTGGACCGAGCATTTCGCGAACGCGTGCGGCATCGACGAGCTCTTTTGCGGCTTCGCCAAGTTGTTCGGCTACGACTTTGCGCGCCAGCTTGCGACAGCAGGAACCGATCTCGCGCTCGAGATTGCGTACGCCTGCTTCACGCGTGTAGTGACGAATAATTTCCAGAATGCCTTCGTCGGCAAAGTCAAACTGTTCCAGCTTGAGGCCGTTGCCTTCAGCCTGTTTCGGCACGAGGTGGCGCTTTGCAATCTCGAGCTTCTCTCGTTCGGTGTAGCCGGAGAGACGAAGAATTTCGAGACGATCCTGGAGTGCCGGTGGAATTGTGTGCAGGACGTTGGCAGTGGCTATGAAAAAGACCTTCGATAGATCGTATTCAACGTCGAGATAGTGATCCTGGAACGTGTGGTTCTGTTCCGGGTCGAGCACCTCGAGTAATGCTGCACTCGGATCGCCGCGGAAGTCTGCGCCGAGTTTGTCGACCTCATCGAGCAGCAACACCGGATTCACGGCGCCGGCCTTCTTCATCATCTGAATGATCTGGCCGGGCAGGGCGCCGATGTATGTGCGACGATGACCACGAATCTCAGCTTCATCCCGCACGCCGCCTAACGAGAGGCGCACGAACTTGCGTCCGGTTGCGCGGGCGATCGATTTACCGAGACTGGTTTTGCCGACACCCGGAGGGCCGACAAAGCAGAGAATCGATCCGCGCGGATTCTTCACGAGTTGACGAACAGCGAGATACTCGAGAATACGTTCCTTGATCTTTTCCAGTCCGAAGTGATCTTCGTTCAGCACCTCTTCGGCCTTCGTGAGATCCTTGATCTCTTTCGACTTCTGTTTCCAGGGCACGCTGATCAGCCAGTCGATGTAGGTGCGCGA
>JBKPJP010000020.1:0-7996 GCA_046730735.1 Acidobacteriota bacterium
GCCCGTGCCGATGGACCGTCTGCTGTGTGGCGACGTGGGTTACGGCAAAACGGAAGTAGCGATGCGCGCGGCGTTCAAGTCGGTAATGGAAGGTAAGCAGGCAGCGATCCTCACGCCGACGACAGTGCTCGCTTATCAACACTACGACACGTTTCGCTCGCGCTTCGCTCCGTTTCCCGTAAAGGTTGAGCTGTTGTCGCGCTTTCGTTCGTCGAAAGAGCAGAAGGAAGTGGTGAAGAAAGTCGAAACGGGTGAAATCGATGTCGTCATCGGTACGCATCGCATCCTCTCGAAAGACGTTCAGTTTAAGGATCTCGGGCTTGTGGTTGTTGACGAAGAACAACGTTTCGGCGTCGCGCATAAAGAGCGACTCAAACATTTGAAGAAACGCGTGGACGTGCTGACACTTTCAGCGACGCCCATTCCGCGTACACTCAACATGTCGCTCAGCGGCATGCGCGACATGTCGCTCATAGAAACACCGCCGCGCGATCGACTCGCGATTCAAACTCAGGTGGTGCAGTTCTCGGAGAGCGTGATTAAGTCGGCGATCGATCTCGAACTATCGCGCGGTGGCCAGGTGTTCTTCATTCACAATCGCGTGGAGACGATCGACACGATCGCGGCGCTCGTTCACCGCCTGGTGCCGCAGGCGCGACTGGCCGTGGGCCACGGTCAGATGAACGAAAAAGAGATGGAAAAGGTGATGCTCGATTTCATCGATTACAAATACGATGTTTTGGTTGCAACCACCATCATCGAGAACGGGATAGACATCCCCCGCGCCAACACAATCATCATAAATCGCGCCGATCACTACGGTCTTTCTCAGCTTTATCAGTTACGCGGGCGTGTGGGGCGTTCGAGCCGCAGGGCTTATGCTTACCTGCTGATTCCGAGCGAACAGGAGCTTTCACCCATTGCCCGTCGCCGTTTAGCAGCAATTCGCGAGTTTTCCGATCTGGGGGCCGGGTTTCGTATCGCGGCCCTCGACCTCGAACTGCGTGGCGCCGGCAATCTTCTGGGGGGCGAGCAGTCGGGACACATGGAGGCGCTCGGGTTCGACCTCTACACGCAAATGCTCGAGCGCACGGTAGCTGAACTGCGCGGCGAAGAGGTTGAAGATGAGACGAGTGTTACGTTGAATCTCGGCGTCGACGTCGCGATTCCCGAGGAGTACATCTCCGATATGGGACAGCGACTGCGAACGTATAAGCGCGTGTCGTCCGCGCGGGACGAGGCGACGCTCTCCAGCATCCGGACGGAGACGGAAGATCGCTACGGGCGCATTCCGGCGTCTGTCGACAGATTGTTTGCATATGCGCGACTGCGGAAGTTGTCGGAAGAGCTGGGTATAGTTTCGATCGACAAAACACCGGACGGAGTGGCGATTAAATTCAATGAAAAGGCGCGGATTTCACCCGAAAAGCTGGGGGAATACGTGACCGGTCATGAGGGTACGATCTTTACGCCAAACGGTGTTTTACGACTAATTTTGACGGAAGATCAGCAGGACAACGTGCTCGATGTAGTGCGCGACGTGTTGCTCCAGCTTCGTACGAGCGATTAGAATCCCCAAGTTTGACGCACGCTCCCCAACGCAACATTCATTCAGGAGTCTTATTGTGAAAGTTAATTTTATTTCGTTCGCCGGCATGTTCGTGATCGCGCTGGCAATCGTGGCTGCAACGCCGGCGCGCACCTTCGCCCAGGAAGGCGAGATGCAGGTCGTCGATGAGGTGATCGCACAGGTCAACGACGAGGTGATTACGCTCTCGATGTTGAAGCGCGAAGCCAAAGAACGGATCGACGCGCTAAAACAGAGTGGCATGACGGAACAGCAGGCGGCGGATGAAGTTTCCAAACGCCAGCCGGAGTTGATTGCGACACTGGTCAACGAATTACTGCTGTTACAGAAAGGCAAGGAACTCGATCTTGCCAACGATGTCGAAGCCGAAGTGAACCGCCGCATGCTGCAGATCGCAAGCGATCAGGGCATCACTTCGATAGAAAAGCTCTACGAAGCAATGCGTCAGAGCGGGCTCAATCCCGAAGAGATACGCCGCACCATGCGTGCAGAGATGATGAAGCAGGCGGTGTTGCAACAGGAAGTTGACCGTCGCGTCTATCTGAGTTTCTCGCCGGATGAAGTGAAGAAGTACTTTGACGCGCATCCCGACAAGTTTCGCAAACCGGAAACTCTGAAGCTTTCGGAGATCTATCTTTCCTCCGCCGGCAAAGACGATGCGGCGGTCAAGGCGAGAGCGTTGGAACTCGTCACGCAGATTCGCGCCGGCGCTGATTTCCGCGCGCTTGCCGCTGCCAATTCGGAGCGCGAGAAGAATGGCGAACGTACCGCGCCGAAAGATTTTGGTGAGGTAGGTGAGTTTGACGTGCCGAGCCTGCGCGAGGATCTGCTCACGTCGTTAAAAGACGTAAAGGCGGGTGGCGTAACCGATCCCATCAAGTTGCAGGATGGTTATCAGATTATTCGCGTGGATCAGCGCACACCTGCCGGAAACACTCCGACCTTCAACGAGAATCGCGTTCGTGAAGCGATGTTGGTTGAGCGCCAGCCGAAGGAACGTGAAACGTATTTGCAGAACCTGCGCAACGAAGCATTCATCAAGGTCACAGAAGCTTACCGCGCGGGTGTCGATCCGCTGCTGAAGATCGCCGCTCCGGTCGCAGCCAAGAGTGACGACAAGAACGACAAGAAGAAAAACAACAACAAGAAGCCTTAAGGACAGACTGGCAAATTATCCAGCCGCAAAGAGGCACAAAGCACAAAGAAACGTTTGTGCCTCTTTGTGGCGAGTTTATTTTCAATGACACCATTCAAAATTCGTGACGTCGAGATCAATCCGCCGTTGATTCTTTCGCCGATGGCGGGCGTAACTGACGTGTCTTTCCGGCGTCTGCTCAAGCGGCGTGGTGGTGTTGGTCTGTCTGTTTCAGAGTTCATTTCGGTTGAAGGACTCACGCGAAACAATCCGAAATCGAAACGGCAGATGCGTTTCTACGAAGACGAGCGGCCTTTCGCGGTGCAGATCTTCGGTGGCCAGCCGGAACGCATGTGCATGGCGGCGGAGATGGCCCAGGAAGTTGGCGCTGATATTCTCGACGTGAATTGCGGCTGCCCGGCGCCTAAAGTCGTGAAGCATGGTGGCGGCTCAGGCTTGCTCAAAGACCACAATCGCCTCGCGGATATTCTCAAGTCGATCAAGAAAACGATCACGATTCCTCTTACGGTGAAGATTCGTGCCGGCTTTTACGATCACACAATCAACGCAGTCGACACTGCGAAACTCGCGGAAGACTGCGGCGTCGAACATATCGCACTGCACGGGCGCACGAAAGAGCAGGGTTATCGCGGTCTGGCGAACTGGGATCTCGTCAGGCAAGTGAAAGAAGCCGTGCGTGTGCCGGTATCGGGTAGTGGTGACGTTACGACGATAGAAAGTGCGTTTGCGAAGTTTCGTGAGACTGGTTGTGACGGAGTTTTGATCGGGCGTGGAGCAATGGCGAATCCGTGGATCTTCCGGCAGATCGAAGACGCGATGCACGGCCGACCTATCTTCGAGCCGACCCTGGCTGACAAACGCGCAATTTTGCACGAGTATTTCGACATGCTGCGCGAAGACATGCCGGAGACCCCGGCGATCAATCGCATGAAGCAGTTGGCGGGACAGTTTACGCGCGGGCTTCAGGGCGGCGCACTGTTTCGCACTTCAATCTATCACTCACACACTGTTGAAGAAGTTTTGGATCGTATCGAAGAGTATTTCGAAGCGATCGAGACCGGACGGCCTTACTACGGTGAAGCCGGCGCCCCTATCGAAGAAGCGCCGGAGTTGGATTCCTGCGAAGCCGCCACCGTTTAATGGTGGGTGTTCTTCTTCGTGCTTCTTTGTGGCCCACTTCCAGTATCGAGATCGACCGGCGCCGGGTAACCTTTCTGCGCCAGGGCGCTAACGCTGCTGAGATCGATCACGATCTCGTTCGAAGGCTTCGCGGGCTTTTTAGTTTTTGCTGTCTTCTTGTCTGGCGAAGCCGATGGCGACGGTGAAGGTGATGCGGTTGGATTCGTCGACATCGCATTCAGCGCATTGAGCACCTCGGTTCTTTGTTGCTCCGAAAGATCTTCCAATTTCACGCCCTGCGCTGACAACACCTTCCGCAAGTTCTCTTCCGTATTCGTGTCCTGCGCGTAGACATCCTTGTAGATGTGCAGCTTTCCATCCTCTAACACGATCGTTTCGTAGCGCAGCTCGACCGGAACCGTCTGGTTGAGTTTGACAGTTTTTGTCTGCTCTTTGTCTTTCAGGTATGACGCGATCGTTTCCCCGGAGACCTCGTTAGTGTTCGAAGCACGAGCGAGCTGTGCTGCAAAGTCTTTAATCTGCTCGTTCGTCAAGCCCACACAGCCATGCGAAGCAAACTTTCCGATCCTCGCCGGCGACTTCCCGCCGTGAATCAGCGAAGGCAAACCAATCGGTATCTTGATTGGTCCAAGCGGGTTGTCTTTGTCGCCTGCCTTAACAGTTTCACCGGCGCTGACGTTCTTCATCTTCTCGACCCACGGCGAATCCGGCGGCGTCCAGGTTGGGTTGAAAATTATCTGGTTCGCTTTACGTAAACCTTGCGGCAAAGGAAACTCCGGGTAACCGATACCGACCTTGTACGACTTGACGAGTGAGCCATTCTGGAAAACATCCATGCGATAAGCAGGGATGTTAACTACCACGCGCGTGTCTGTCGGAACCGCGTTTGGACCAGGCAACATCTGCGGTCCATTCTTGTTGTCGGAGCCTTCGGCAACATCACCTTTAGACCAGTAGTCACTGACCAGCGATGCGAGTTCTCGTGATTTCTCATCACCGAGGATCGTGCGTAGCTGTTCCGACGCGCGTGTGCGAGCGTCGGTTGCGTTGCCCTCGAGATCTTCGGCGTTACTTGCTCGCAGGCGATCGATCTCGGCGCTCGATACTCGTTTGAGTTCTGCAACTTGATTGTCAGTGACTTTGAGTTTGCTCTTGAGTTGGCCCACGAATTTCTCGTCACTGAGCAGCGCGTCAAGCAACGGCAACGTCACCTGGACGGACGCGGTTTCTGATGTTGTTGGCGACGGAGATGGGCTGGGAGACGCCGCTGCCGGTTGAACGTGGGCAGTGTTTGAATTGCTGGGTGCGTTTGTGCAACCTGCCAACAAACATAAGACTGCGATGAGAATAAAAAGTCGCTGCATTGAATACATTTTTGGGCTCCTCTGACCTTGGTCTTCGGTTGGTACTGAGCAACGGGTGTTCCAGCGAGGAGACTGTGTTTTACGAGGTTTTCTGCATCAATTGCGAACGATGCGCGGGTTATCGCGCTCGGTTCTGTAGCAGCGGATATGGATTGATGTTCGTTCCTTCCCAGTAGCGTTTCGGGTCCGAAACGTTGGCGATCGAGAAGTGAAGATGATAGTTGCCGGGGCCCGCATTTCCGGTGTCGCCAACGTAGGCGATTACCTGTCCCTGATGCACGATATCGCCTTCAGCGAGGCCATCGGCGTAGTGAGAGAGGTGTGCGTAGTAGAAGATCAATTTCTGATCGGCGCTGAGTTGATAGATGGTCGTGCCGCCGCGTTCGCTGTGAAAGAGCTTCTGAATCTTGCCGTCAGCAGCAGCCAGGACGGGAGTTTCGGCAGCGGCGGGAATGTCGATCGCATCATGGACGCGGCCCTCGGAGCGCGCGGCGTCAAAGGTGTCGACCAGTTGTTCCGGTTTGACGCCTGCGACAGGGATTATGAGATCTGCTGTGCCGACAAAGGTCGAAGTCGATGGTGTAGGAGAGACTGGCGGAGGTGGCGGCAACGGTGTTCCGACAGCTACAGGCACACTGGCCGGAAGCTCAACCGCAGGCACGATGACGGGTGTGGTCCGAAACCTGATCGCAATCGAAATGAGAGCTACGATTACGAGAAATACAACAACCAACAGGATCCTAAGCTTTGCCGCATTCATGGACCATTCTAGAGACAACTACCGTTCCAGAAAAGAGTTTCGCGCAAAGGCGCAAAGGAAGACGCAAAGATCGCAAAGGTTTTCTTTGCGCCTTTGCTCCCTTCTTTGCGCCTTTGCGTGAAACTATCTCTCGAACCCGAGTGGCAGGAGCGGTTGTGGCGTCGTGCCTTCGAAGAACCAGCTGGCTCCCACGCGCAGACGGTGATGCCAGGTCGGCAGACGTGAGGTGTACAACGCGAACCGCGCTTGTCGTGCTAACGCGCCACCAAACGCTTTACCGCCAGTAAGCACCGCGGCTCTTTCAGTTCCCAAACTCAACGCCTCACCGAGCTCTTCGAAGTGCTTCGTGTGAAGTTCGTTTCCCTCCATATACGCCTTGATGTTTTGTCCGGCCAGACTCGCTTGCTGAAACGCGAGTTGAGCGGTGCCCGCGAGCGTTGGCGTCGCATCGGGATAGAAAGTAATGTCACCAAGCGCAAAAACGTTGACGTGTTGTGATAGCTGCAACGTCGGCTTCACCAGCAACAAACCGCGCTTGTTCTTCTCCGCGTCAAGTTGTTCGATCACGGGGCTCATCCTGACGCCGCCAGTCCATACGACTCCCGCAGTCTTTAAATTTTCCTGTCTGCCTTCATGCTCAAACGTGAGCTCGTCCTGCGTCACTTTCACGACGCGAGTGTTTGTATGCACTTCAACGCGCGACTTGTGTAATGCGTCGTCCACGAACTCGCGAATCTGATCTCCCATGCCCGGCACGACCCGGTCGCTCATCTCGATCACTAGCACGCGTGGCTCGCCATGGAGCGCGCGACGTTTGAAGGCGTCGTTGAGCAGATCAGCCATTTTGGTCGACAGCTCACATCCGCTCGCTCCTGCGCCCACCACCGCAAAGGTCACCTCGCGGCGAACGTCCTGCGGCGCCATGTCAGGCGGGATGCGATCGAGCGCGGCCACCATTCGTCGCCGCAGATTGTTCGCGTGTTCCAGTTTTCGAAACGGCAGGGAAAACTCTTCCGCACCTTCGACGCCGACGTAGTTGGTGATCCCCCCGACGGCGAGGACAAGCACGTCGTAGTTGAGCGTTTGCGAGTTGCCGAGCGTGACTGTCTGCGACTTCAGATCGACCCCGGTCACGACGCCCTGAACGATTTGCACCCCCTCGTCGAGCAGTTCATCGTACCTGGGCGCGATGTGCCAGGCGGCGACTTCGCCGCTCAGATACTCGTAAAGCATCGGCGTAAAAAGGAAGTGGTCGGCGTCGGTGACGAGGCTTACATCAGCGGTCCCGGAGAGCTCGAGGGCAGTGAAAATGCCTCCAAACCCGCCTCCGAGTATTAGGATTTTTGCTTTGGACATTTGCGGGGATAGTACCACTGAATCAGCGAGTTTTCCTCTGCTTATCTCTGCGATCTCTGCGTATCTCTGCGGCTCTCCGCGTTTAAGATCGCTCTTAACGCGGAGGACCCGCAGAGGGCCGCAGAGATCGCAGAGGACCTCACGAATCTCACCCCATTTGTGCCTTTTTGCGGCTCATGTTACATTGAGCTTGCTTTTTAAGTTTAGCGGTTGCCGCTTTTAGGCGGAGTTACTGCGGTCGAGGAGGACCATTTAAGCAAGTGGCGTTAGCAAAACAAGCAAAGGAACAGATAGTTGCGGATTTTCGCACGCATGAGTCAGATACAGGTTCACCGCAAGTCCAGGTCGCGCTTTTGAGTAAAAGAATTAACGACCTGACCGAGCATTTTAAGACCCACAAGAAAGACAATCATTCGCGGCGCGGCCTGCTGAAAATGGTCTCGCAACGTAGGAGTTTGCTGGATTACTTAAAGCGCACCGATATTGAACGCTACCATGAGGTAGTTAATCGTTTAGGACTGCGCCGGTAGTTATTGTAAGTATTGCCAGAGAGAGTCTTCGAATCTCTGTTAGTTAAAGCCCGCGTCTATCGAAGAGCTTGTGGCAGTGCCGAACGTGACGGCGATTGACTG
>JBKPJP010000021.1:0-2677 GCA_046730735.1 Acidobacteriota bacterium
GAGGCGTACCATTGACGCATGCGAATGGTTCTCGGTGTAATTGCGGTGACCCTGTTGCTGGTGGAGTCGGGCAGCATAGCAAAACCCGCGCGCAAGACTGAGAACGTCGCACATATCGCGGTCTCAACCGCAAAAGCGCGAGTTGATTTCGACACTCAACTGAAACCCATCTTCAAGTCGAAATGCATGCCCTGCCACTTCAGCGGCGGACAGATGTACGATCGTCTCCCATTCGATAAACCGGACACGATCAGAAAACTCGGTACGAAACTGTTTACCCGCATCAAAGAAGAAAACGAACGCCGCCTCATCGAAGACTTTCTTGCCCAGACGCCATAACTCGATGGGTGTGGTAATTTCTCTCTCGAATGACAACAAAATCTAATCGCCCCGGCGTGTTGCAGATCGTTGCCATCGGACTGGTCCTGCTGCTGGTAGTCGTGTCACTTCGTGCCGAAGGGCGCATGTTTATTTGCTCGTGCGGGCACTTTGCACTTTGGACCAGCGACACGTGTAGCTCGAATACGTCGCAGCAGTTGCTTGACCCGTACAGCTTTACACACGTGCTCCACGGATTTTTGTTCTTCTGGCTGATCGCGTTGTTGTTCAGGCGATGGACTGCGAGTTGGCAGGTCTGGCTGGCGCTGTTGCTCGAAGGCGCGTGGGAAGTTTTTGAGAACACGCGGTTCGTGATCGATAAGTACCGGAACGAAACGGCAGCGCTCGGTTATACAGGCGATACGATCGTGAACTCGTTTGGCGATCTGCTGTGCGCGTTGGCGGGATTCATGGTCGCGCGAAAACTCGGACTGCGCTGGTCGCTGATTGTTTTCGTGCTTGTGGAACTATTTTTAATTGTGTGGATTCGCGATAGTTTGTTGTTACAGATCTTGATGCTGGTGCGGCCGGTGGAAGCGATCAAAGTGTGGCAGATGTGCGTCCAGCCATGAAGAAAACCATTCAGTTTGAACTCGTCGTTGCCGGCACGAACACGCGGTTGTCCAGATCACGCAACGCGGCGAGATTGTTATTGCGCAACTCGACGACATCTTTCCCGACTTGCATTTGCAGCGACTGCGCCGCGGCGAGCTTCTTGAACGTCGCGTAAGACATCTTTGCTTCCAACGTCTCCACCTTCGTGTCCCACGAGCCTGGCTCGTTTGTGCTCACCGGGCTCATCCGGCCAAGCTTCAAAGTTTCCGTGTCAGTCACGAACGACAGGTTTCTTTGATCCGGCCCATGGAAGTGAATCCAGTCTTTGTTTTCAAACACGACTTGAAGCGTCACGTGGCGTACGGCATTGAGCTGCTGCCCGGGGCAGTGCAACGTGACTTCGATGCTTACGCACGCATCTTTGAACTTATCTTTAAGACCATCACAATTGACTTTCATCTTGCGCAGTCGCATCACGGTTTCATAGTTAAACCCGTCGTACTTCGTCTCGATCTTGCCGCCATGTTTGACTGGTTGATTTTGCGGCTTGACTCCGGCGGGTTGAAACAGCAGGACCGCACAGCAGCCCAAAACAAGCAGGATGTTCTTCATGTCGCTTCTCCAAATGCTCGGTAAATTGCCGGGGCTGAGGTGAGAAATTGGGGCGAACCGTCGAGGAAGGCTCACAGGCAACATAGCGAACCCGCCGATGCCGTGTCAACGAATTTGTTCTTTATGCGTGCTGCTTGCTACTTTGTATCAGCAACCACTAATCGAGGACAAAACGAATGACATCTACTCTTTCCGACGCCTCTCTCACTGATTTAACCGAGCCTTTGCGGCAGGCAAACGAGGAATTCAGCCGGTATTACCCCGGTGAGACCGGCCGGAGGCAACCGGTGCATACCGTTTACGGCGGCGCGCACCTGTTCAAGTCTGACTCCGCAAAACGACTCGGCTCGCTGGCCCGGCGTTCGCTCGATCAGTTTGCGCCTGACTTCCTGACGTTTGCCAGAGCCCTCGAACTGCCTGGCTCGAGCGATCTTCCCGAGGATTTTGATGAAGCCAACGAACTCGCCTCGTTGTTGAAAACTGATCCTGAGCAGGCGCGCAAAGAGCACAAATCGGCATGGCTGGCCTACACGATCTATCGCCGAGTTGTTGAGAAACTTCAGCGCGAACCGGTTGAAGACTTTCGCATCGATTTCGAAGACGGCTACGGGAATCGTCCTGACGATGAGGAAGACGGTCACGCCGTTTCAGCAGCAGCCGAGGCTGCCGAGGGAGGTAAGAATGGCACGTTGCCGCCGTTCATTGGCATTCGCATTAAGCCGTTCAATGAAGAGTTACGCGCGCGCAGTTTTCGCACCCTCGATATTTTCATTTCGACTTTGCTGGAGTTGAGCAAGGGACGTTTGCCTCAGAACTTCGTCGTCACGCTGCCGAAGATCACGATCCCGGAACAAGTCTCGACACTCGCAGCGCTGCTCGCGCAACTTGAAAAGCAGACTGGTATCACCGAAGGTAGTTTGAAGTTTGAGATGATGATCGAGACCACGCAGTCGATCATCAATCATCGTGGCCAGATAAATCTGCCGTTGCTGCTTGCGGCAGGTGAAGGACGTTGTGTCGCCGCGCACTTTGGCACTTACGATTACACGGCTGGTTGCAACATCACTGCGGCGCACCAGCACATGCTTCACTCTGCCTGCGACTTTGCGAAGCACGTGATGCAGGTGTCGTT
>JBKPJP010000022.1:0-15712 GCA_046730735.1 Acidobacteriota bacterium
GTTCTATGGACCAGAGGGCGGGGAGTCAAACAGTTAAAGTATAGAACAAGCTATGGCTTGACGGCTTTGGTGAAGGCGGTGGTGTTGAGCGTGTTGAGAACTTCTTTTCGTGTGATCCAGGCACGACGCGCCATCGCCACACCGTATTTGACGTTATTCATCGCCTTCACCGAGTGCGCGTCGGTTGAGACGACAAACTTGATCTTTCGCTTGCGTGCCTCGCGCAGCCAGCGTGGCTCGAGATCGAGCCGGTAAGGATCGCCATTGATCTCGATCGCGGCCTTCGACTCCGCAATCACGTCGAGAATATGTTCGACATCACATTCAAACGGCGGGCGCCGTTGCAATAATCTTCCCAATCCATGTCCCCAGATCTTGAACACCGGCTGGCGCATCGCAGTCGTGATCCGCTGGGTCATCTTCGCCGAATCCATTTTGTAACGCGCGTGAATGCTCGCCACGATCACGTCAAACTTTTCGAGCACCGCGTCGGGATAGTCGAGCTCCCCGCTCGCGATGATGTCTGACTCAGTGCCGCGCAGGATCTTGATCGACACCTTCTCCTGCACTTCATCGATCTCGTCCCACTGCCGTTTCAACCTGTCCACCTTCAGACCGTTCGCGTAGATCGCAGTCGGCGAATGATCCGTGATGGTGATGTACTTCATACCCATCTCTTCAGCGCCGCGCACCATCGCTTCGAGTGTGTGAATGCCGTCGGAATACGTCGTGTGACAATGGACCATGCCCTTGATGTCTTCGACGGTTACGAGATCCTCGGGAAGCTTCTTTGCGAGTGCCGCTTCGATCTCGCCCTGGTCTTCACGCAACTCGGGCGGGATGTAAGCCATGCCCAAACGGCTGTAGAGTTGCGCTTCCGTCTTTGGCAAACGCGCGAAACTGATTTTCTTTTTCTCAGCGTACTTCTGCACCTTCTCGATATGGGCCTGCGATCCGGTCTTAACAAACAACGTAATCGCAAACTCTTTCGGGGGCACGACCGTCAGCCAAACCTGCGCGCCGTCAGCAAACTGCGCGACACAAGTGTTCTCATCCTCGATGTGACTCGACAAGATCAGTTGAAACTGGAGAAACTTCTCGATCACCGCGGCCGGATCTTCGGCGCTCGCGACGATGTCGATGACGCCGATGGTCTCCTCCCAGCGCCGCAATGAACCAGCCACACTCACGTCAACCACGCCGTCGATCACTTTGAGATATTCAACTGACTGATCCGCTGTGTTCCACGCCTGATGAAGATGCAGACGTCGTTTCGGTTTCTGCAGCGGAGTCGCAAGTTCTTTCAACAGGCGTTGCGCGGTCTTTGGGCCAAAACCTTTCAACGATTCAAGACGTCCGGTTTCGGCGGCGGCTTTCAATTGTGCGATAGAATTAATGCCTGCCTCGTCCAGTTGCCTGATCTTTTCAACACTCAAACCCGGCACGGCGGAGAGCTCGATAACACCGGCTGGAAATTCTTTTCGCAAAGCATTCAAAACTGAAGACTCACCGGTGAGATAGAGTTGCTTGATCTGCGACGCGAGTGCATCGCCGATGCGCGGCAGTGTCGTCAGACTATCTTCGCGCACGAGTCGATCGAGATCGGCGACAGCTTGAATCGCGCGCGCGCCGGCATTGTAGGCCTTCGCTTTGAAGCGATTCTGGCCGCCTTTTAGTTCCATCAACTGCGCGATCTCCTGCAGTGCGGCGGCGACTCCGAAGCGGTCGAGTTGCGGTTTCTGAGACATAAGACGATTTTCACGCAAAGACGCAAAGTAGGCAAAGGCGCCTTTGCACCCTTTGCGTCTTTGCGTGAAAATCATTTCATCATGGCTATAGCTTCAATTAATCCGAGCACGGGTGAAACTCTGAAAAGTTTCGAGGCACTGTCCGCGCAACAGATCGAAGAGAAACTCCAACTCGCCGCGGATACATTTCGCACTTATCGCCGCACGCCTTTTGCCGAACGCACGCGCATGATGATGCGTGCCGCCGAGATCCTCGAGACTCGCAAACACGAGTTCGCAAAAGTGATGACAACCGAGATGGGCAAGCCGTTAAAAGCCGCCGTCAGCGAAGCGGAAAAGTGCGCCTGGGTCTGTCGTTACTACGCGGAAACTGCGCCGCAGCATCTCGCCGACGAGATTGTCGAGACCAATGCGCGCAAGAGTTACGTGCGTTTTCAACCGCTTGGACCAGTACTCGCGGTAATGCCCTGGAACTTCCCTTTCTGGCAGGTGTTTCGCTTCGCCGCTCCCGCACTGATGGCCGGTAACGTCGGTTTACTGAAACACGCTTCGAACGTGCCGCAGTGTGCGCTGGCCATCGAGGAGATCTTCAGAAGCGCGGGATTTCCCGGCGGCGCATTTCAAACCCTGCTGATTGGCTCCGACGCGGTCGAGGGAATACTGAACGATCCGCGCGTCGTGGCGGCAACGTTGACCGGCAGCGAGCCCGCGGGTCGCAGCGTGGCCTCGATCGCCGGCAGGCAGATCAAGAAGACGGTTTTGGAACTTGGCGGCAGCGATCCATTCATCGTGATGTCTTCCGCAAATCTCGACGAAGCAGTGACAACCGCTGTCAAAGCACGCACCATTAACAATGGCCAATCGTGCATCGCCGCCAAACGCTTCATCGTTGCCGAAGAGATTTACGACGAGTTTGAGCGGCATTTTGTCAATGAGATGCGCGCGTTGAAGATCGGCGATCCGATGGAAGAGTCGATCGACATTGGACCACTCGCGACACCGCAGATCGTCAACGACCTCGACGAACAGGTGAAGAAAGCTGTCGCGAGCGGTGCACGCGTATTGACAGGCGGAAAGAAGCTAAATCGTCCGGGAAATTTCTACGAGCCGACAGTTTTGGTCGACATTGATCTCAACACACCCGTCTCGTGCGAAGAGATCTTTGGACCAGTGGCGATGTTGTTTCGCGCCGCAAACATTGACGAGGCAATTCAGATCGCAAATGCGACACCGTTTGGCCTCGGCTCGGCCGCATGGACCAACGACGACGGGGAACAAGCACAATTCATCGAAGAACTCGAGGCGGGATCGGTGTTCATCAACGGCATGGTAGCGTCAGATCCGCGTCTGCCGTTTGGCGGCGTGAAGAGTTCCGGTTACGGCCGCGAACTCGCGGAGTTTGGCATCCGCGAGTTCGTGAATATCAAGACTGTCTGGATCGGAGCCACGGATCACACGGATAACGCGGATAATACAGAATAGGATGGACGGACATGCAGGACTTTGAAAAGCTCGGGGTCTTTTATCTAGGTCGTTCAAAAACAAGCGACGACCTGCTGCTTTACGATTCAAAAGATCTCGTCACGCACGCTGTCTGCGTCGGCATGACGGGCAGCGGCAAGACGGGACTTTGCATCACGCTCCTCGAAGAAGCCGCGATCGATAACATTCCCGCGATTATCATCGATCCGAAAGGCGATCTGTCGAACCTGTTGTTGACGTTTCCGAACCTCGCGCCCGAAGACTTCGCGCCGTGGGTCAACGAAGGCGATCCGGCCGAGGTCGCGCAACAATGGCAGGAAGGTCTCGCAAAGTGGGGGCAGGATGGCGCGCGCATCAAACGCCTGCGCGACGCGGCCGACTTTCGTATCTACACACCGGGCAGCAATGCCGGCCTACCGGTGTCGATTCTGAAATCGTTTGTCGCGCCCCCCGAATCGATCCGCAACGACAATGAATCACTTGCCGAACGTATTAATACTACCGTTACGAGTTTGCTCGGTCTCGTCGGAGTCGATGCGGATCCAGTGCGGAGTCGTGAACACATTCTGCTGTCGAATATTCTTCAGCAGGAGTGGTCCAATGGCCGCGATCTCGATATCGCGGGGCTCATTCAGAAAGTGCAAACGCCGCCGATCACGAAGATCGGCGTGATGGATCTCGAATCGTTCTTTCCTGCCGGCGATCGTTTCCAGCTCGCGATGGCGCTCAACAACCTCGTCGCATCGCCGAGTTTTGCAAGCTGGATGGAAGGTGAGCCGCTCGACGTTCAGCAATTTCTTCATACCGAAACCGGAAAGCCGCGTCTCTCGATCTTTTCAATCGCACATCTCGCCGACGCAGAACGCATGTTCTTTGTCTCGCTCCTGTTGAATCAGGTGTTGGGCTGGATGAGAAGCCAGTCGGGAACGACGAGCCTGCGCGCGATTCTCTACATGGACGAGATTTTTGGCTACTTCCCGCCTGTCGCAAATCCTCCGTCAAAGTTGCCGCTGCTCACACTCTTGAAGCAGGCGCGCGCGTTTGGGCTCGGTGTTGTGCTGGCGACGCAAAATCCAGTAGACCTCGATTATAAAGGTCTTGCGAATGCGGGTACGTGGTTTATTGGCCGCCTGCAAACGGAACGTGACAAGGCGCGCATGTTGGAGGGACTCGAAGGCATCGCGACGAGCACGGGACAGAAGTTTGACAAACAGCAGATGGAGCGATTGCTGGCGGGTCTCGATAAACGAATCTTTCTCATGAACAACGTTCACGACGATGCGCCGGAGCTGTTTGAGACGCGTTGGGCCATGTCGTACCTGCGGGGTCCACTGACGCGCGCGCAGATCAAGGTGTTGATGGATCCGCTGAAAGGAATGCCAACTGCTTCTGCCGTCTCTCCTGCTCCTGCGCCTGTTGTTGCCTCTAAGTCTGCGAAACCGGTGCTGCCGCCGGAAATCACGCAATATTACATTCCGGTTCGCTCAAGTGGTGGGGAAGCGTTAACTTATACTCCAATGCTACTCGGCGCCACTGAGATTCATTACAGCAACTCTAAAACAGTAGATGTAACACAGCAGTTGACGTTGTTGGCCGCGATCGACGATGGACCAGTCAGTCTCGACTGGAGCCAGGCCACGCCGCTGGATCTTCCTGTCGGCGATCTGGAGTCTGAACCGCAGCCGAATGCTCAGTTCGTTGAAGTGCCGGCCGTGGCGACAAAAGTTAAGAGCTATGCATCGTGGCAGAAGGATCTGGCGAATTGGATCTATCGGAATCAACGGCTCGAATTACTACAAAGTCCGACTCTGAACGTCGTCTCGAATCCCGGTGAAAGCGAACGCGACTTTCGTGTGCGGCTGCAACAGATTGCTCGCGAAGAACGTGATGAAGCGGTCGAGAAGTTGCGCCGGAAGTATGCGCCGAAGTTTGCGCAACTCGAGGAGCGGAAGCGTCGCGCAGAGCAGGCAGCCGCGCGTGAAGCGGAGCAGGCGCAGGGACAAAAAGTTCAGACTGCCATTTCCTTTGGCGCAACTTTGCTCTCGTCGTTTTTAGGACGCAAACGAACGAGTCTTACGACGCTCGGCAGAGCAACTACGGCGGCGCGTGGCGTGAGTCGTTCGATGAAAGAATCGCAGGACGTGAGTCGCGCGGAAGACAATGTCGCGGCAGTTGCGCAGAAGATCGCCGATCTCGAGGCGGAGTTTCAGGCTGAAACAGCAGCCCTCGAACACACTTTCGATCCACAAACAGAACCGCTCGAAAAAGTTAGTCTTAAACCAACGAAAGCGAACATTGCGGTCAAACTCGTGACCCTCGCCTGGGCGCCGTACCGGAATGACAAACCAGCCTGGGAATGATCTCCGCGTACCTCTGCGTATCTCTGCGATCTCTGTGTTGAAAGAGATGTTTCGCCGCAGAGGACACAGAGGGACGCAGAGAGCCGCAGAGATTCCAAACTATGAAAATACCACTCAAATACGGACTGATCGCTACGCTCGGCGTTGCGGCGTGGGTGCTAATTACCCACTCACTAATCCCCAATCCGAAATCGGCTGTTCACACACTCGGCGCGCCGATCTTTTTCAACATCTTCCACTTCGCCGTGATCTATCTCGGCTTGAAGGCGCTGGAGCATGAGAAGGGCGACAGACCGACGTTCAAAGAACTCTTGAAAACAGGCGTCGGGATCTCCTTTATCTACGCGCTCACTGTTTCGTTGTTCTTTGTCGGCGTCATCGCGGTGGTCGGCACGAAATGGCTCGCGAGTGAGCCGACCGCGGGTGAGGTGCCAATGTCACGCGTGATGATAGGATCATTCGTCGGCTTATTCATCGGCGCGCTGGTGTTTGGTTTGATCTACTCGACGCTGATCTCGTTCTTCCTCGCCAAACGGAGATCTGAGGACATTTAAGACGCCGATAAGTGTTAATCTGTGTCGAAATATGAGAATCATAGTCTCGCTGATGCTGATATTACTGCTGGCATTGAGCGCTTGCATTCAGAACGCGCAACCCCGACAGAAACAACTCACGCTCGCCGTCCCGTCCGGGGGCGAAGGCGAAGCGCTCAAACAGGCAGCCCGCGATTACGAGGCCCAGACCAACGTCCACATCGACATCGCGCAACTTCCTTATCAAAATCTTTTTGAGAAAGAATTGATAGATCTTAAATCTCGGACCGGCGCTTACGACCTGATCATGCTCGACGATCCGTGGTTTCCGCGTTTCGCCAGCGAGCAACTGTTGACCGACCTTACGCCGCTCCTGCAGCAGCGTGGACAGACTAATCCCGACGGCGATTTTGTAGCGACTTCGATCGCGCTTTGCCGCCATCCCTATCAAACTGGTTCTCTCTACGCCTTCCCTTACGTCGGCAACTCGCAATTATTTTTTTATCGCAAAGATCTTTTTGAGAAACACTCTTTGAAAGCGCCGGCGACGTGGGATGACGTGCTCGCGGCCGCGAAAACGATCCAGGAGAAAGAAAGTGCAGGCGTGAATGGCGGGCAGATCTACGGCTACGTCATGCGCGCGGAACAAGGGAACGCCGCTGTGGCCGACTTCATGCCCATCTTCTGGTCGTTCGGCGGCGAGATGTTTGACGCGACTGGAAAGCCCTCGGTCAACAGTCCCGAAGGCATCGCGGCGCTTCAATTCATGATCGAACTCGGCAAATACTCGCCACCGGGTTACGTGAGTTTCAATGCAAGCGACGTCGGTGCACACCTGTTGCAAGGAACGGCGGCAATGTCGATCAACTGGCCCGTGTGGATCAGTTCGTTCAGCGATCCAGCGAAGTCGAAAGTGATCGGAAAGATCGAGTTTACGACGCTGCCGAGCGGGCAGAAGCAAGGCCAGGCGGAGATTGGCAACTGGCTGATCGCGATTCCGCGCGACTCGCGAAACGCAGCAGATGCGATGGACTTTTTACTCTGGGCCACGACCGCGCAACAGATGAAACAATCGGCGCAACGAGGTAATCCACCGACGCGCAAGTCGCTCTTCAACGATGCCGAGTTGCTGGCGAAGAATCCGGCGTACCCGGCGCAATTGCGTTCACTCGAAAGCTCACGGCCGCGACCGCGCACGCCGTACTGGAACGAGATTGAAAATGCTTTTGGCATCTTTCTTTCCAAGGCCAACAGCGGCGAGCTGACGCCCGCGGATGCGATGAATCAGGCGAATGCCGAAATCGAGAAGATTCTTCAGCGCGCAAAATAGACGCGAATGGCTGTTGCCCGCGCTCTTCATCGCGCCGGCTCTCGCGGTGCTCCTTTCTCTTTCGATCTACCCGCTCATCTATTCGATAACGATTAGCCTGCAACAGGAAACGTCGAGCGGCGTTGTTTGGACGCTCGGGAATTTCACGCGTCTCTTTTCCGACAACTTCTTCCTGGTCGCCATGGTCCATACGTTCGTCTACGCAGTGGCGGCGTTGAGCTGTGAGTTCCTGCTTGGGTTGGGTTTGGCGCTGCTGTTGAATTCGCGGATGCGAGGTCGTGGGTTGTTGCGAGCAAGTTTGCTGGTGCCGATGATGTTGCCGAGCGTGGTCGTTGGTGTTGTCTGGCGTTTGATGCTCAACCCGGACTTCGGCGCGATTAACGGAACGCTTAAACAATTTGGCATCAATACGGAAAGGTTGACGTGGACTGCGTCGCCGAAGCTCGCGATGCTTTCAGTTATCGCAGTCGATGTTTGGCAGTGGACGCCGTTTGTGTTCCTCGTCCTGCTGGCGGGACTGCAGGCGATTCCCGAGGAGCCATATGAAGCCGCGCTGATTGATGGTTCCAGCCGGTGGCAAACGTTCCGGCACGTGACGTTGCCGCTGCTCAAGCCGTCGATACTTATCGTGTTACTGCTGCGCACGATGGATCTGCTGCGTGTGTTCGATCAGATTTTCATACTGACTGAAGGTGGGCCGGGATTCGCGACGGAGACGATCAGTCTCTACATTTATCGCACCGCGTTTCGCTTCTTTGATTTTGGTTATGCGGCGGCGATGTCATTTGTGCTACTCGCGCTGACGAATGTGATTAGCGGGCTCTACATTAAGTTCTTGCAGGCAAAAGATGCGATCTAGGCTTCGTTATGTGTTGCTGATACCGGCGCTGCTTTTCACGCTCGCGCCGGTTTACTGGATGCTGACGATCTCTTTGAAATCGGAGGTCGACCAGTTTGCGACGCCGCCGCCATGGTTCGGGTTCACGCCGACGCTCGATCATTATTACGACGCCTTTATTACACGCGGTTTCGGTGAATATCTGCTGAACAGCGCGATCGTCTCGGTGACATCGACCATTTGCGCGCTCGTAATCGGCACACTCGCGGCCTACGCGCTCACGCGATTTGAATTGCCCTGGCGTCTCAACCGGCATCTTTCCTTGTGGATACTTTCGACACGAATGTTTCCGGCAATCGTCACTGCGGTGCCGTTGTTTCTGATGATGCGCGATCTGCGACTGCTCAACACGCGCGTGTCGCTGATCATTGTCTACACCGCGTTCAACTTGCCGTTCGTGGTCTGGATGATGCGCGGTTTCTTTGCTGACTTGCCGCGCGATCTCGAGGAAGCAGCGCTCGTCGATGGCGACTCGCGTTTGGGCGCGCTCGTGCGTGTGGTGTTGCCGCTGGTCGCGCCCGGGCTTGCCGCCACCGCAGTGTTTTGCTTGATCATTTCGTGGAATGAGTTTCTCTTTGCGCTCGTGTTGACGCAGACGGACGCGGCGATGACGTTGCCGGTCGGAATCGCCGGACGCGTTACGCAGTACGAAATCAAGTGGGGCGTGATGAGCGCCGCGGCATCAGTCGCTCTCGTTCCGATTCTGGTCTTCGCGCTCGCGCTTCAGAAATATCTCGTACGTGGCCTCTCGCTCGGAGCGGTTAAAGGTTAGATGGGGATTGAATTTCGCAACGTCACTAAACACTTCGGCGGCGCGTCCGTCGTCGATGATCTGTCACTCGAGATCCGTGACGGTGAGTTTGTCGTGCTGCTTGGACCATCGGGTTGCGGCAAGACGACGACGTTGCGAATGCTCGCCGGGCTCGAGACTGCTTCCTCGGGCGACATCTTTATCGAGGGGGAACGTGTCAACGACGTGCCGACGCAGCATCGCGATCTGGCGATGGTCTTTCAGAGTTATGCACTGTATCCGCACATGACTATTGCTGAAAACATCGGCTATCCGTTGCGCGTCAGAAAGTTAGACAAGGCGAAACGTGCCGAACGCGTGAATCGCGTCGCCGCGATGCTGGAAATCGAGTCGCTGCTCGAGCGGAAGCCGCGACAGTTATCGGGCGGTGAACGCCAGCGCGTGGCGCTCGCGCGTGCGATCGTGCGCGAGCCGCGCGCTTACCTGATGGACGAACCGCTCTCGAATCTCGACGCGCGCCTGCGTGTGCAGATGCGTGGCGAGTTGAAGCGGCTACAGCACCAACTCGGCACGACGACGATTTACGTGACTCACGATCAGGCTGAAGCAATGACACTCGCCTCGCGCGTCGCGGTGATGCGCAAAGGACGGCTGCAACAGTTCGACACGCCGATGAACATTTACAATTGTCCGGCAAACCGGTTCGTGGCGGAGTTCGTCGGTAGTCCGAGTATGAACTTCATCGAAGGCGAGCAAGTGACAATCGGCATCAGGCCGGAACACATCCAGGTGTTCTCAGAGCCACGCGACGGCGCGATGGAAGCTAACGTTTATGTGACTGAGTTGATGGGAAACGAGACTTTCGTGTTTCTTTCTGTCGGAACGAACCGGCTGATCGCTCGTGCACCCGCTGACTTTCGTGCAGAAGTTGAAAGCAAAGTGTGGCTGCAACTCGCGAAAGACAAAATGCACTATTTCGATCCGAAGTCGGGAGAGAGTCTCACACAAAGGCACAAAGTTTAAACGAAGACACAAAGATGGTTTAACTTGTGCCTCCGTTTTAACTTTGTGCCTTTGTGTGAAATCCTATTCCGGCACTCCGACCGCCTGCGCTAACGTCGGCCACATCTGTGTCGCCCACAGCTCATAGCCTTCATCAGACGGATGAAACCCGTCGGCCGAAAAATATTCCGGATGCGAAGGAAGCTCTTTTTTCGTGATCGTGTAGATATCGAAGATCGTCACACCGTGCTTGTTTGCGATCTCCTCCAGCCGCTTGCAGTAATCGTCAATCTGTCGCTGGTATACGCTGCGCATCGAGTTGGGAATTCGCGGCGCACTCGAAATGTCGGGTAGGTTCGTCACCACGATCGTGGCGTGAGTCTTCTCCTTGAGCGTGCTCAGAATCTGGTCGAAGTTTTTGGAAAACTGTTCGATCGTCAGCCCGTGACCGATGTCGTTAATGCCGATGCCGATAGTGACCAGATCCGGATTGAGTGCGACGCCGCGTTCCAACTGGTTGCGCACGACGTCCGCCGTAGTCGAGCCGCTGACACAAAGATTCGACAACTTCGACTGTGGGCGGCGGGCTTCGAGCCGTTTGAACAGCCGCGCCACGTAGCCACCGTTTCTTGCACCCACACCTGCTCCGGTTGAATCACCGAGCGCCACGTAAACAATAGGACCTGTCGTTATCATTCGTGTTTCCGACGTCTTTGCGTGATTACATCCCGCGCCGAGCATTGCTCCGAAAACTATGAGAACTAATGCAAAAGTTAGAATTTTTTGTCCCACAAACCCTCCGTGCCGGCCTGAAAAAACCTGTCAATCCTGTCCAACTTCCATTAAACTACGTGCCATGCCGCATTACGAACCCGAAGCCTGGCGCGATGGTCAGCAGTCTGACGGCGAGCCCTCGATGAGAGAGCAGTGCCGCCTGCTGGATCTGCTGGGCCGGATAAACTACCGGATTCTGAGTGGCAATAAAGTTTATGTCGAGGTGGGAGGAGTCGTTTACAAAACAATCTACGGTGGTTACTGGCGCAGCGTCTTCACCGGCATCGAGCATTACCTGCTGCACTGTGAACGAGTTTCCACCGCGGTTTGGAAAGATGAGCAAACGACTGCGGTAGATCTTCCGATCGCATATTCGAATGGCGGTTGGACCACCAGCAGTGGTCACTCACTTTCGTTCCTGCTCAACCGCGATCAAGAGTCTCACGCAAAGTCGCAATCAACTCTTCAGCGTTTTCTTCGGAGAAGGGCATCGGTGGACGGATCTTGAGTACGTTGTGACGCGGACCATCAGTGCCGAGTAGAATTCCACGTTCGCGCATTTGATTCACAATACGAGCCGCTTCGATTCCATCGCTCATCAGTTCGACCCCGATGAACAATCCCGAGCCACGCACCTCGCTGATGATCTCGTAGCGTTGTTGTAACGAACGCAAACCGATGAGCAAGCGTTCACCAACCTCGAGCGCGTGTGCCTGTAGCTTCTCCTCCTGAACAACTTCCAACACCTTCAACCCGATCGCGCACGAAACGTTGTTGCCACCAAAGGTGCTGAAGAATTCCATGCCGTTAGCAAACGAGTCGGCAACCGCCCGCGTAGTGATCACCGCGCCGATCGGATGTCCGTTGCCGATGGGTTTACCGAGCGCAACGATGTCGGGAACGACGCCGTATTTCTCAAACGCCCAGAAGTGCGTGCCGATACGTCCATACCCCGTTTGCACTTCATCAGCGATGCAAACTCCGCCCGCGTCACGCACTGCTTCGTAAACTCGAGCGAGATAGCCGTCAGGGAAAACAATCTGTCCTGCCACACTCGGCATCGACTCCGCGATGAACCCGCAAAGAGGTGAATGAGCGAGGTCTACTACGTGTTGCGCGTCTTCCGCAGACGCCGGAAGCGGAGCCTTGTGTACCCACGAAGGCGCGCCCTCGCCGCCTGGACCATCATGCTTGTAAGGGCTGATATCGATGAGCGTGGTGGTATTTCCGTGATACGCGTGCTCGAGCACGATCAGATCGCGCGCTTTCGTGTGCGCGCGTGCGAGGCGCAGCGCGAGCTCGTTTGCCTCGCTGCCCGAGTTAACGAAGAAACAAACGTTCAGCGGATCGGGCAGTGTGGCCGCCAGCTTTGCCGCGTATTCAAGGATCAACTCGCTCAGGTAGCGTGTATTCGTATTCAACAACTCCATCTGCCGTTGGCCCGCCGCAACAACCTGCGGGTGACAATGTCCAACATGCGCGACGTTGTTGTAAGCGTCGAGGTAACGCCGCCCCGCGCCGTCGTAGAGATATTGCATCGACCCGCGCACAATATTCAGCGGTTTCTCATACGCCACGCTCAAGTTGCGACCAAGCAACCGGTATCGCGTTTCAATCAGTGCTTTTATCCGTGTCATATCCGCGGCAAAGTCTTTTCGATCGCGCTCTGACTGATCCGCAAGTACTCATTCTCCGGTTGTTGTCGCAACTGGTACGCTGCAATGCAAACGCTCATCGCAAGTCGCAGGCGCACCAAACGCCACAACATTTCCAGCTCTTCATCCAGCAGGACAAACTCACCGTTGTAGCCCTTGACAACTTCATCGGCCGCCGCTCGCGGATCGGATTTATCAAGCACAGCGTACGCGATCGCAATCGCGAGATCTCCGACAGTGTAGCTGTAAACCATGTCGCCGAAGTCGAGCAGACCCGTCACCATCATCTGTTCGGGATCGACGAGCACGTTGTAATCATTCGCATCGCCGTGAATCACGCTTCGTCGCAGGCCGCTCTTGAATTCAACTCTACATCGCAACACCAAATCGCGCAGCGCAGCGTCTTGAATGAGCGTGGAATATTCATCGATGACGCGGTTGCCGTTCGCGAGATCCCAGTGCAGATCGCGATGCACGGCCGGGTGATCGAAGTCGCTAAGTGCATGGTCCAGCTGTCCCAGCTTGCGTCCGAGATCGTACAGCAACTCTGATGACTGCGGCTGAACCACCGCCAACGGCAAACCGGGAAGATAGCGGACCAGGCGAGCAAAATGAGTGTCGCCCACCGTTACGACATTCGACACCGGTGACTGGCAAAACGAGACTCGCGAGCCCACGTGTTTCAACACCGCGTTCTCGGCCTCGAGAAACGCGCGCGACTCGAGTCCGTTTGCAATCTTCAGTACGAACTTTTCACCCGCGCTATCCGTAAGCAGAAAGTTCTGATCGCGTTCACTCGGCAACGACTGCGCGCGGCCGCGAACTCCGAACAGCTCGTCAGCGATGGCTTCCGCTGAGGTGACATTGAAATCGGGAACGTGTTTTAAATGCTGAGCCACAGATAACACAGATTACACTATAATTCGGCGGCAATGACTCAACTCATCTCAACAATCGCAATCGCTATGGGCGCGTCGTGGGTGTCGGGCATCAACCTCTACGCGACTGTCGCGACGCTCGGCTTACTCAGCCGCTTTGCACACTTGCGACTGCCCGGCGAGCTCGAGGTGCTGACTAGCTGGTGGGTCATCGGTGTTGCGGTCGTTCTCTATCTCATCGAGTTTTTCGCGGACAAGATTCCGATTGTCGACAGTACCTGGGACGTGATTCACACTTTCATTCGCGTTCCGGCCGGCGCGGTGCTGGCCGCGAGCGCGTTCGGCGATTTCGATCGCAGTATTCAGGTGATTGCACTGCTCCTTGGCGGCGGTCTCGCTCTCAGCTCTCACGGAACCAAGGCTGCAACGCGCGCAGTGTTGAATGCGAGTCCTGAACCGGTTTCAAATATCGTCGCGAGTGTCGTCGAAGACATTCTGGCGGTTGTTTCGGTAATCTGCTCCGTCCTCTTCCCCGTGTTACTCTTCGTCATTGTCGGTGTTGGTTTAGTAATATCGTTTCTGGTATTCAAACGAGTTATTAGATTCTTCCGGCAGGTGGTGAGAAGTATCCGCGGCTGGTTTGCGCCTGCCACATCGTAAACTAACTCTGCGGCTCTCTGCGTATCTCTGCGTCCTCTGCGTTAAAGGGCATTATCAACGCAGAGAGCGCAGAGGACCGCAGAGGGCCGCAGAGAAAAGGATGCAGAAATGTTTCGATATATTTGTCTCCTGTTCGTCCTGGCTATTCCGGTTCACGCGCAATCAACTGACTCTTCATTCTTCAACGGACTGCGTTATCGACTCGTTGGCCCAGCGCGCGGCGGGCGCGTTACGACTGTCACCGGCGTGCCTTCCCAACCAAAAACGTTCTACATGGGCGTTGCGAGCGGTGGTCTATTCAAGACGACTGACAGCGGCGCCGCCTGGACACCAATCACTGACGGCAAAATACCGCTCGGCTCAACCGGCTCGATCGCCGTTGCCGATTCCGATCCAAACGTGATCTATCTCGGCACCGGATCAGACGGTGTGCGCAGCAATGTTTCAACTGGCCGCGGCGTGTACAAGTCAACCGATGCCGGCGAGACTTGGAAGTTTGTCGGTCTATATAACGCCGGACAGATCGGCGCGGTGCGCATCCACCCGACTAATCCCGACATCGTTTGGGTTGCTGCCGGCGGCGACGTCTTTAAATCGAACGAAGAGCGCGGTGTTTTCAAAACCACAGACGGCGGCAAGACGTGGCGCAAAGTGTTGTTTATCTCTGATGCTGTCGGCGCAATGGATGTCGAGTTGCAACCGGGCAATCCAAATGTTGTTTACGCGTGGATGTCGCATCTCGAACGCAAACCATGGACGATCATCAGCGGCTCGCGTGAAGGTGGTTTCTACAAGAGCACCGATGGCGGCGAACACTTCACGAAGATCGTTAACGGTTTTCCCAATGAGTTGATCGGCAAAGCTAATCTCGCCGTCACGGCTGCAAATCCGAATCGTATTTACGCGTTGATCGAAGCAAAGCCCGGCGGCGGTCTTTATCGTTCGGAAGACGCGGGCCAAACCTGGGCATTGATCAATTCGCAAGGCTCGCTGATCCAGCGCCCGTTCTACTACACCACGCTCGGCGCGGATCCTTCGAATGCTGACGTCGTTTACGCCGGCGCTGAGGGCTTCTTTAAATCTATTGACGGTGGCAAGACGTTTTCGATCTTTCGCACGCCGCACGGCGACAATCACGACATCTGGATCAACCCGAAAGACAGCCAGGTGATGATCCAGTCGAACGACGGCGGAGCTAATATCTCTTCAGATGGCGGCAGGACATGGTCGTCACAAATGAACCAACCCACTGCCGAGATCTACGGCATCTGGGTGGACAATCAGTTTCCCTACAAACTCTACGGCGCGCAGCAGGACAACTCGACGCTCATTATTTCCAGCCAGGCCGAACCGTTTTCGACTGCCGACTGGCGCACTGGTCCAGGTTGTGAAACTGGTCCAATCATGCCGCATCCTTTGAATCCGGAGATCGTCTACGGATCGTGTAAAGGCCAGTACGGCGTGATGAATCTCAAGACCGGGCAGGAGAAGAATTACTGGATCGGCGCACAGTCGCTTTACGGCAATCCAGCGAGCGACCTGATCTATCGCATGCAGCGTGTGTCGCCGATGGCAACCTCGCCGCACGATCCGGAAGTGCTCTACTACGGATCGCAATACGTGCATCGCACGCGTGACAAG
>JBKPJP010000023.1:0-1563 GCA_046730735.1 Acidobacteriota bacterium
GTATATGGAAAATCTGCATCATCAGGCAGGACAACTTCGAGTGCACGTCGCGCGAGGGCACCGTGGCCAATCTCGCGGCGGCTCGAAGATCCGTAACGCCCGACTTCGCCGACTGAATACTGCGGGAAGTTGTAATGCAAAAGGAACCGTCGTTTGACTTCACCTTTTTCGAGGTCGTCGATGAACTGTTCGTCTTCCTTGGTTCCGAGCGTGGTTGATACGAGCGCCTGGGTCTCACCGCGTGTGAAAAGCGCCGAGCCGTGTACGCGTGGCAGCCAGCTCACTTCCGACGTGATGGGACGGATTTCGGAAAATCGACGACCATCAGGACGTCGACGTTTGTTGAGAATATCGTCGCGGAAGACCATCTCCTTGAGATTGTCGAAGATCATTTTCGCCATCGCGCGTTGTTCCGGCTGATCCTCGGGATACGACTCCGCCACTTCTTTCTTCAGTGCATCAACAGCAGCATAACTCGCGCGTTTCTCCTGCGTGCTGGTGTCGAGTGCGGCTCGCAGTCGCTCGGCATACCGGTTGGCGATGTCGCGCTGCATCTCTTCGTCGAACGGGTTGGCGACCACTTCGCGCTTCTGAATCTCGAGCGCTTTGTAGAGCTCCTTTTGCCAGCGACAGAGCCGGTTGATCTCTTTATGCGCGAGCATCAGGGCTTCGACCATGATCTCTTCCGAAACTTCATTCGCGCCGGCTTCAACCATCACGATGGCTTCTTCCGTGCCAGCCACGATCAAATTCAAACGCGACTCACGCACTTCGTCGTAAGTCGGGTTAACTATGTAACGTCCTTCAATCAGCCCGATACGAACACCTGCGATCGGATTTAAAAAGGGTATGTCGGATAGATAAAGCGCGCACGAAGCGCCGGTTATAGCAATAACATCAGGATTGTTGTCAGGATCGGCTGAGATGACGCTGGCAATAACTTGAGTTTCGTTTCTGAAGCCTTCGGCGAAGAGTGGGCGGCAGGGGCGGTCAATCAGGCGGCTGGTAAGCACTTCCTTTTCATTCGGACGGCCTTCCCGCCGGAAGTAGTTGCCGGGAATCCGTCCGGCAGCAAAGTTTGATTCACGATACTCGACCGTGAGAGGAAAGAAATCAATGCCTTCGCGCGGTGTTGGCGCGCTCACTGCGGCCACCAGCAACATCGTGTCGCCATAGCGGATGACGACGGAGCCGTCTGCCTGTTTGGCAACCCGACCTGTTTCGACGGTCAGATCCCGGTCGCCGAGCTTGATTGATTCTTTGAGGTATTTCTTTTCTGGCATTTTCTATTCTCCTTGAACTAAACACGCCTGAACGTTGTCAGGCCGCGAGCGTCTCATCCACTCGCTCTGAGATTTTTGGGCGCCGCCAACGTGATGCGGGGTAAGGCTTACGCTGCTAAAAGAAAAGGCGGCAGAGCCTCTTGAACCGTGAAGCTCATGCCGCCTTAGTGCTCGAAGCTTGGGCCGTACACGTCTGCTTGTTTCCAGTCAATCGCCGTCACGTTCGGCACTGCCACAAGCTCTTCGATAGACGCGGGCTTTAACTAACAGAGATTCGAAG